>CALMAB010000771.1 GCA_937858325.1 uncultured Acetobacteraceae bacterium | reverse complement strand
GGACAAGCCAGGACTTCCGGGCCACGTTGCGGAGGCGCAAAGGCGCCGATACCCGAGCCAATACCCGGTCGGCGCAGCGCCTGCGAGGTCAGGTAGCCGTAGCTCGCCGCCCGCGACCGCGCGGCGGCGAGAGTGGAGGGGTGCCTTGCCGCCCGTCAATCTCACAGGAACGTGAAGCCGCGTCAGGCTCGCGCAAATCGCCAGAGCGATTTCGCTGCGCCGGCGCGGCCGGTTTGCCGCCAGGTCTCCGCGTCGGCAGGGCGGCGATCCAGTCGAGGACCTCGCCGGCGGGCCAGGCGACCTTGCGCAAGCCCACCTGGCGCGATGCCGGGAAGGTGCCCGCGTTCATGCGGGCGTAGATCGCGCTCTGCCGCAGGGTGGTCAGGCGCATGACCTCGGGCAGCGACAGCAGCGCCTCGCGCGGGATAGGATTGTCGCTCATGCCGCTTGTATGGCCTGGCAGGGCAGCGTGATCGAACGAGGGTCGTCTGTCCGTCCTGCTGTGGAAAGAGCGATTCGGATGCCGCACAGCTTGCACTCGATCCGGTAGTGCCCGCATCGGAGCGCCGGATAAGGCAGCGCGACCTTGCAGGCGTCCTGACCGCTGCGCGAGCCGTCAAGGTCGATGCCGTTTGGATAGGCCGGGTCCGGCGGGCCTTGCAGCGAATTCGCCAAGGCGAATTGCGCGAGCTCGCGGCCTGCGTCGTGCCAGGTGATCCCGCGCAAACGGCTGCGCCGTTTCGCTGAGAACTGGTCGCTCACGGCTTCATGCCCCATCAGCGCCGCTGACCATCGGCGCCGGGCTATGGTTTGTCGCCTTGCCGATCGCCGCGCGGGCGGTAGCAACGCCCGGCAGGTGGTCCAGGCGAAACGCCGTAGGCGTTTGCGCCGGCTCACCTGTGCTCCAGCCTTTGGGCAGCAACACGCTCAACGCATCAAGAAGCTCGGGCGCGGCTGCCATCAGCCGGGCGTTGGCATCAGACCGCGGCGACCGGCCCCGGCGCAAACGCCTACGGCGTTTCGCCTTGAATACAGCGAAATCGGCTTTGCCGATTTGCGCGGGATAGCCGAACTGGTGGACGACGGCCAGGACGTGCGGGCCGGCGCAGATCGCGTGATGGGGCGCGCTGGACGCATTGGCGCCGGTATGCCACGGGCCAAGCGTGTGCGCCGTCTTGAGCGTGTCCCCCACGTCAGCGCGGCGCCGGCTCATCGACCGCCGGGGCGGCGCAGCATGTCCCGTGCCGTTAGTTCCGGCAGCGGCCGGCCGCCATGAGAGCGGTGGGTGAAGTCGATGCCCGCCTTGCGCAGCATGGCGAGCAGTTGCTCCATCCAGCCCACCGTCTGCTCACCGAAGTCGCGCAACTGCGCTACAGTGTGCAAGGCGCCTTCGACCCGCGCTCGCGTCAAGACCGGGCCAAGTTCGGCCGAAACCGCTCGGATGCGGAAGCCCAGCGGCGTCGCGGCGTCCGGCCGTATGGCAGACCATGGCGCGTGCAATCCATACGTGTAGGCCGCCTCCTCTGCCGTCACCAACATGCAGGCGCCGGCTAGGCCGCGCCGTTCCATGACGGCCTTCACCTCGTTCAAACCTTGTTGCAGGTTGATGTCCTCAATTGGCCTGTCGTTGTGCATGGCGGCTTTCTTCCGTGTCAGTTTTCCGGCGGCGACGGATTTTCCGGCAGAAAGTCTGGTATGTCGCCATCCTCTCGGCCGTCGTCATAGCTCTCGCATTGCAGCCCCCACCACTTGCGCTGGCACGCCTCGCAGAACTCAGCGCACCAGCCTTCCGCGTTCCACAACACAAGCGGCATGCCGCCGTCGCGCAACTCCGCGTCGCAGTAGGAGCATGTTCCCGTGCGCGGCTCGTCAGGGCCGCCCCAGGACACCGCCATCCAGTTGAAGCCGTCGGCGTGGCGAAAAGCGTCCTCCGTCATGGCTCGACCTGCACCTCAGAGATTTGCGGCCCCGGTATTTCATGCAGCTCGCGCTTCAGCTCCGACGGGTCGGCGCTGGCGGAGGCGATGGCCGCGACAAAGGCGTGCACGGGGACGCCCGAGGCCGTGTGCCCGGTCCAGAGCCGGACTGGAGTGTTCTCGTCGGTGCGAAAGAAGTGTTCGGTGGCGGTGATGGTTATCGTCAGCGCCATGGCGTCACGCATACTCCGGGGCGCGGCGGCGCAGTTCGCCGGCGAGGAAGTTGGTGGCGAGCGCCATCGGGATCGAGCGGTCCTGGGTGGCCACCTCGTCCAGGGCGTCGGCGAGCTCGCCGAAACCCGCAGGGTTTGCGGCTGGGAACAGGTAGTCCGGGCTTGATTGCGGGCAGGCGATGACAGCCTCCGCCAGGCGGCGCAGCGGGTGCGGCAGGTGCGGGATCTCAGCGAAATGCGAAGCATTTGCGCGGGGCAGCGGCTCCAGCCTGCGGGGCGGCGGCATCGCGTCAGGCTCCGCCGGGCCAGCGAATTCGCCTCGGCGAATTGCGCGGAACAGTGCGGCCAGCCTGCGGGTTTGCTTTGCGGTTCGTTCCGCTGGCAACCTGACGCGCAAAGGAGGATTCGCCATGCTCGGAATGCGACGGCGCACACCCACCGACGTTCTGGAAGGCCTGTTCCGGCTGGCCTTGGCGCTGGGGCCTGTCGGGCTTACGCTTTACGTCAACAGCGCAACGGGCTGGCTCGTGTTCGGCTGCACGATGATGGTCTTGGCCGCGGTCGCGACCACCCGGGATGAGCTGGCCGGCCGGCTGCAGCGCGGGCTCGCGGAAACGCTGAAAGCGTTTGCCGCTGTGGTCGCGACCAACGACGAGATGGCCAAGAGCTTCGGCCTGCTGCGCGACGACATGACCGTGCAAGCCATGGACCTGAAGCTGGCCGTGGAGCGTGAGCAGGCGCGGGAGCCGTGCGGCTACAAGCGCGATTGGAAGGCCGATCATCCGGCCCGCTGGATGAACCCTAACGTCTAACTGCGAGATCATGCCCGGCCCGCTTCGTCGCCGAAACCCGAAAGGTCAGCCGCAAACTCGCCGAAACCGCTTTGCGGTTTGCGGCTGTCTTCGCGTTTCGGCGATGCGGCTGGGTCGGCAGGAAAGGCGGTGATCTCAGCGAAATCGCCTTGGCGATTTGCGCGGGCTTCCAGCCCGTCCCAAAGTGCGGCGCCCTCGGCCTCCGGGCGCAGACCGCTTGCGGTCGCGCTGTCCTCACCGGGCGGCAGGCTTTCCGCGATAGCGGCCAGCATCGCCATCGCGCCGCCGTAGAAGGCCCGTCGAGTTTCCGTCACCTGCACGGAGGGCGAGTGGGCGGGCAGACAGGCGCTGTAGCGGCTCCAGGCTGCCCGGATTACCAGGAGCCGGCGCGTCGCATGTCCCATAGAGTCAGGCGGCGCCTTCACGGGACATGAGTCTGTTGCGGTCCTCGACCTCCCGAACCCGCGCCGTTTGGTCCACCAGGCTGCGTGCGTAGGCAGCCCCGCGCGGGGTGCCCTCGGCCGCGGCGAGCCTACGGTAGCCGGCGGCGGTGATGGTCCAGCCGATGTCGGTGTAGGCGACCAGGCCCGCGTTCAGCAGGTGGGTGACGAGGGCCGGGCGCAGCCCGGGCGGCGTCCGGCGCGCGCCGTGCAGCGCGGTCATCGCCTGCAGTTTGGTCTCAACCGCAAACTCGCCGAAACCCTCCGGGTCAGCCGCAAACTCGCCGAAACCGCTTTGCGGTTTGCGGCTGTCTTCGCGTTTCGGCGATGCGGCTGGCTCCGGCGTTTCGGCGCGCTCGTCAAGGTCAGGAGTGCTGGGCGGGTTCATGCGTGCCCGGCGCGCCGATGTGGCCGCCATTGCTCGAACAACCCATCAAGCAGATCGTCCAGACCGAAGGCCGTCGCGGGGTGGTTGGGGTAACGTGTGATGAAGCGCATGAGGGGCAGCATGTGCTGGAACACGGCCTCATCGGCGAGCCATAGCTCGGTCAGCTCCCATCCGCCCCAGTTCTTGGGATACCACCAGGCGAGCAGGAAGGTGGCCGCCCGCCGGCTCTGCGTGGTGTTGCTCCGGGCGAGCGCCAGAAGGCGGTGCAGCGCAGCAAAGACCGGACTGCCTGGATCAACCCGCCCCTCCGCGTCGAAGCCCGATTCGGGAACGCCTTGCCCGCCCATGTGATGCCCCCTGACAAATCATTTCAGGGCCATGTTGCCATAGAGGCAACGTCAGCGTCAAACACTTGTTGCCATGTTGGCAACACGATTACTAGGCGGCTGGATCGAGCGGAAGTTTGCTGCCCATTTCAAGCCAGGTTCGGGTCGCATCCGGATCGCGGGATGTGAGGATGGCCTTTGCAGCCGTAAGATCAGCCGCGAGCTGAACGTCCCCGGGCGCCATCAGGAGTGCGATTGGATCAACGCCATAGATTTCGGCCAAACGTTCGAGGTCAGCAAGGTCCACGGTTCTTGCTCCAGTCTCCCATCGATGGATAGTGGACTTGTTGACGGCAAGAGTGTTCGCGACCTGTTCCTGTGACAAGTTCCTGGTGTCGCGCCAAGCGCGGAGGTGGCGATGGAGACTAGGCAAATGCATGATCCAGTGTGGGGTTAGCCCACACGAGAGCGGCTGCGCGATGGCCAAGACTGCAACTGACCTCAGAGGCGGCTTGACTCGTCTGTTGCCATAAAGGCAACTTATGTGGATGAACGCGCTTGAGCGATTCCGCACTACTGCCGAGCTGACCTATCAAGCACTAGGAGACATTCTCGACGTTGACCGGGGATGTGTTTTTCGCTGGTGCAATGGAATTCGCCCGATCCCGGCAGGGCGACTTGTTGCAATCGAGGCAGCCACCGGCGTTTCAAGATCAGATTTACGCCCGGACCTTTATCGCCCGCCTACAAAGAGGCGACGGGCGCTTGAACCAGCGCCAGGCGGCGAAACGCTGGTCCAGGCCAAGCCGCCGGGGGTGCCGGTATGACGGCTTCAGCGGGCCTGCGACGTGTGCCATATCCGAAGGATACGGATGGCGCCGGCAGCGTCGTCCACCTCGTACACGATCACATAGGGCGGCACGGCGGACAGCTCGCGCG
>CALMAB010000770.1 GCA_937858325.1 uncultured Acetobacteraceae bacterium | reverse complement strand
GCCGTCGCCCTGCTGGACGAGGCCGGGTTCAAGCCCGGCGCCGGCGGCACCCGCTTCACGCTGCGCCTGGTGCCGATCAACAACGGGGAGGACGTGCCGCTGCTCGCGACGTTCATGCAGCAGTCGCTGGGGGCGGTCGGCATCAAGGTCGAGATCGTGAACCTCGACACGGCGGGCGCGCTGTCCGCGGTGTACCGGGACTGGAACTTCGACCTCGCCACCGGCTGGCACCAGTATCGCGGCGACCCGGCGGTTTCGACCAGCGTGTGGTATCGCTCCGGCAGCCCCAAAGGCGCGCCCTGGACCAACCAATGGGGCTGGCAGTCCGAAGCAGTCGATGCGCTCACCGACCAGGCCGCCGCCGAGCTTGACCCGGCCAAGCGGCGCGCCCTTTACGCCGAATGGACCAAGCTGATCAACGAGGAGCTGCCGATCTGGATGGTAACGGAGCGCGAGTTCCAAACGGCCGCGACCAAGCGGCTGCAGAACGGCCTGAACACGCCGCGCTGGGGATCGAGCGACTGGCACGACGCCTGGCTCGCCCCCGCTTAACCGTCCGGCGCCATGCGCGTCCTCACCTTCGCCGGCCGGCGCCTGCTGGCCAGCCTGCCGACGCTGCTGATCATCCTGGCCGGGCTGTTCCTGCTGCTGCAGCTCGCCCCGGGCGACACGGTGGACGCGCTGATGGCGCAGATGGGCGGCGGCGACCCGGCGATGATGGCGCAGCTCCGCTCCTTCTACGGGCTGGACGCCACCGTGCCGGTGCAGCTTGGTCGCTACCTGCTGCGGCTCTTGAGCTTCGACCTCGGCTACTCCGCCATCTACGGCAAGCCCGTGGCGACCGTGATCGCGGAGCGGCTGCCGGCCACGCTGCTGCTGATGATGTCCTCGCTCGGCTTCGCCTTCGCCGGCGGGGTGGCGCTGGGCGTGGTGGCGGCACGGCGGATCAACCGCTGGCCGGACACGCTGATCTCGACGGTTGGGCTGATCTTCTACGCGACGCCCTCCTTCTGGCTGGGCCTGATGGGCATCGTGGTGTTCGCCGTGCGCCTGGGCTGGCTGCCGCCGGGCGGGCTGGAGGAGGTCGGCGCGGGCCACACGGGCGCGCGCCGGGCGCTGGATGTGGCGCTGCACCTGCTGCTGCCGACCGCGACGCTCAGCCTGATCTTCCTCGCGACCTACCTGCGGATCATGCGGGCGGCCATGCTGGAGGTGATGGGCCAGGACTTCATCCGCACCGCCCGGGCCAAGGGCCTGAGCGAAACGGCGGTGGTGGTCCGACACGCGCTGCGCAACGCGATGCTTCCCATGGTGACGCTGCTGGGCCTGCAGGTCGGCAACCTGCTGGGCGGCTCGGTGGTGGTGGAAAGCGTGTTCGCCCTGCCGGGCCTGGGGCGGCTGGCCTATGAGTCGGTGGTGCAGCGGGACCTGAACACGCTGCTCGGCATCGTGTTCGTCTCCGCGCTGCTGGTGATCGCCGCGAACTTCACCGTGGACGTGCTGTACGCCCGGCTCGACCCGCGCATCCCTGGCGACCGATAGCAGCAATGCAGGCGGTCCGGCGCTTTCTCCGCAGCCCCGCGGCGGTGATCGGGCTTCTGCTGCTGGCGCTGGTTGTGGGGGTGGCGCTCGCGGCGCCGCTGGCCTTTCCCGGCGACCCGCTGGGCCTGGCCGGGCGCCCGCTGCAATGGCCCGGCGCCAACCCGCGCTTCCCGCTCGGCACCGACCCGAGCGGGCGGGACATCGCCGCGCAGATTTTCCACGGCGCGCGCACCAGCCTGCTGATCGGCGGC
>CALMAB010000769.1 GCA_937858325.1 uncultured Acetobacteraceae bacterium | reverse complement strand
GTTCACCCGAACCGTAAACGGCTGCCCGCTCCGTGACTTTCAAAACGGGGTCTAACACCGGAAAAGCGGAGCGCCTTCCGCCATGGGCCGACGCTGCGCGACAACGGAAGGCGCTGACGCTGTCCACCCCCCACACGCCGAGGACCGGCAGTCGGTCGAAACTTCTGCCGTCTGCCACGAGATACCGCTTTGCCCCCCGGCCAAAGGAAAGGCAAGGTTGGCCCGCCAGGGCGGTTTCTCGGCTTCACAACGTGCAAGGGGCAGGCTGATGAATGGACGCGCCGATCCTGGTCCGATCCGCCAAATGCTGCCGCGTCAGCCCGTAACGCCACATGCCGGGCCATGACGACATTACGCCGCCGCACTCTGCTCGCCGCGGGCGCTGCTGCTGCGCTGGGCCGCCCTGCCATAGTGCGGGCGGCGCCCGCAACCACCCTGCGCTTCGTGCCGGTGATTGACCTTGCCTTCACCGATCCAATCTACGCCGCGGCTGCCCAGGTGTCCCGCACCCACGGGCTGATGGTGTTCGACACCTTGTACGGCACCAACACGCGGCTGGAGCCGTCGCCGCAGATGCTGGACGGCCACCGGGTCGAGGACGACGGCCGCCGCTGGGACCTTATGCTGCGCGACGGCCTGCTTTGGCACGATGGCGAGCAGGTGCTGGCGCGGGACTGCGTCGCCTCCATCCGGCGCTGGGCGGCGCGGGACGGTCTCGGCACAGCACTCATGCAGGCAACCGAGGAGTTGTCAGCACCCGACGACCGCACCATCCGCTTCCGCTTGAGGAGTGCCTTCCCACTGCTCCCGGCCGCCCTGGGCAAGGTCGCGGTGCCTACCTGCTTCATGATGCCGGAGCGCCTGGCCGCCACCGACCCGTTCCAGCAGATCCCCGCCGTCATCGGCAGCGGCCCCTACCGCTTCAAGGCGGACGAGCGGATCGCCGGGGCGCACAACGCCTACGAGCGGTTCGACCGCTACAAGCCGCGCGAGGGCGGCGAGGCCGATTGGACCAGCGGCCCGAAGGTCGTCCACTTCGACCGCGTGGAATGGACGACAATGCCGGATGCCGGCACCGCCATCGCCGCCCTGCAAGCCGGCGAGCAGGACTGGCAGGAGAACGCGCCGCACGACTTGGTGCCTCTGCTGCGCCGCACGCCGGGCATCACGGTGCGGGTGCTCGACCCATTGGGCTTCACCTGCCTGATGCAGGTCAACCACCTGCAGCCGCCGTTCAACAATCCCCGCATCCGCCGGGCACTGCTGGACGCGGTGGACCAGGCGGCGTTCATGACCGCCGTCGCCGGGGGCGAGCCGGCGTTTCAGCACACGCCTTGCGGCTATTTCTGCCCCGGCACGCCGATGGCGAGCGGCGAGGGGCTGGACGCCCTGACAGGCCCGCGCGACTTCGCCAAGGTCCGGGCCAACCTGCAACAAGCGGGCTACAAGGGCGAGAAGGTCGTGCTGCTGGTCCCCGCTGACAGCGTGGCGCAGAAGCCGCTGGGCGACGTGGCCGCCGACATGCTCCGCCAGGCCGGCATGAACGTCGAGTATGCCGCCATGAGCTTCGGCAACACCCTGACCCGGCGCAACAGCAAGGCCCCGGTCGAGGCCGGCGGCTGGAGCGTCGCCGTCAGCAACCCGCAGGGGATGGACTGGCTGAACCCGGTCGGCCACCAGGCGCTGGCCGGCACCGGCGCCTACCCCGGCTGGTTCACCAGCCCGCGCATCTCGGCACTGCGGAAAGCCTGGCTGGCGGCCACCGAGTCCGCGGACCAGGCGCGCATCTGCCAGGACATCCAGCGCGCCGCGTTCGAGGAAGTGCCGTTCTATCCCGTCGGGCAGTACAAGCAGCCCACCGCCTACCGCAGCCGCATCACCGGCATCGGGAGCGGGACAGCCACCTTCTGGAACGTGCGGCCTGCATGATCCAAGGGCCGCTCACCACGCCGTCCCAGCTCGGCCCCGAGACCTTCCTCTACAGCGATGCTGACTTCGGCATGACGTTGGACCGAGCCGATATTGCCTTTCTCGGCATCCCCTACAGCAGCGGCTACAGCTTCGCCGAACAAGTGCCGGACCAGGCCAACGCCCCAGCGGCCATGCGCGCCGCAACGGACCGCATCCTGCGCAGCATCGAACGCTATGATTTCGACCTCGGCGGCCCGCTGTATGACAACCAGGCCATCCGCGCCGTGGACTGCGGCGACGTGCGCGGGGACGTGGCCGACCCTGCCAGCCATGTCGCGCGGTCCGAGGTCGCCGTGCGCCGCATCCTGGCCGCCGGAGCGCTGCCAGTCGTGCTGGGCGGGGACCACGCCGTTCCAATCCCCGTGCTGCGCGCGTTCTCCGACCAGCCGCCCATCACGCTGGTGCAGATCGACCAGCACATAGACTGGCGGGACGAGGTCGCAGGCGTACGCGACGGCCTGTCCAGCCCGATTCGCCGGGCGTCTGAGATGCCGCATATCGGCGAAATCTTTCAGATCGGCCTACGCGCCACAGGCAGCGCCCGGCAAGAGGAGGTTGACGCGGCACTGGCCTACGGCGCCCACCTGGTCACAGCCTACGAACTGCACGATGTCGGGCCGGATGCCGTGCTGGCGCGCATCCCGGACGGCGGGCGCTACTACGTAACCATAGACATGGACGGCATGGACCCGTCCTGCGCGCCGGGGGTCGCTGCCCCCTGCCCCGGCGGCGTCACCTTCGCGCACGCCCGCGCGCTGCTGCGCGGGCTGGTGCAGAAGGGCCGGGTGGTCGGCATGGACGTGGTGGAGATCACGCCGCGCTCGGACGTGAACCGGCTGACCTGCATCACCGCTGGGCGGCTGATCGTGAACCTGCTGGGGGCCGCCACCCGGGCCAGCTACTTCCGCCGGCCATGACCCGGATGGCACGCCGCTTGCCTCCCATGGTGGCGACACAAGGAGCACCCTCATGACACTTCCCCGCCGCGCTGTGCTCGGGGGCGCGCTCACCGGCGCCCTAGCCCTTCCGGCCGGCCGCGCCCGGGCTGCGAATGGCGCGCTCCGCATCGGCGTCGGCAGCTCGCTCAGCCGGCTCGACCCGCTGCTGGCCACCATCGGCGACGAGTACATCTATTGCAACCTGGTCTTCAACGGCCTGACCCGCATGACGGAGGACCAGACGGTCCACCCGGACCTTGCGGAGTCCTGGGAGTTCAGCCCCGACCTTAAATCCTGGACGTTTCGCCTCCGCCAGGGCGTGAAATTCCACGACGGGACGGACATGACCGCCGCAGACGTAGTCGCCCTGTTCCGCCGGCTGCTCGATCCGGCCACCGCGGCCCCGTCCCGCAGCAACTACGACATGGTGTCGTCCGTCGACGCCCCGGACGACCACACCGTCGTGTTCACCCTCGCCTCCGCTTATGGCGGCTTCGCCGATATCCTTTCGGACCGGCAAGTGAAGGTCGTGCCGCGCGGCAAGGTGGCGCAACTGCCGACGCAGCCGGTCGGCACCGGGCCGTTCCGCTTCGTGTCCTACACGCCAGGGGACCGGCTGGTGCTGGAGCGGTTCCCCGACTACTTCGAGCCGGGGATGCCCAAGCTGGCGGGCGTGGAGCTGCGGATCATCCCGGAGATGAGCAGCAAGCTCGCAGCCCTGCAATCGGGCGAGCTGGACGTGGTCTGGGACCTGCCGCTCGACCAGGTGAAGACGCTCTCGTCCCGGGGCGGCCTGCGGGTGGACAGCGTGGCCAGCGGGTCCTGGGATGCGGCGATCATGAACAACCTGGTCCAGCCTTTCAACGACCTGCGGGTGCGTCGCGCCTTCGGCCTGGCGGTCAGCAAGGCGGACGTGGTGGAGCTGACCCTGTTCGGCCAGGGCGCCCCAACCGTCAGCCCGATCCCGCCCACGCATCCGTTCTACGACGTCGGCGACGCGCCCGGCGCCCCCGACCCGGCTGGGGCGCGGCGGCTGCT
>CALMAB010000768.1:2453-5511 GCA_937858325.1 uncultured Acetobacteraceae bacterium | reverse complement strand
ACGGGGCGGTGGCCGGGCTGACCATGCCGAACGCCCTGCCGGGGCAGCCTTACACGACGTTGAACTCGCCGGCCGAGTACGGGACGCTGAACGTGGGCGGGCACAGCGCGGTGGGGCGCATCAGCCTCGGCGCTTATGACGGCATCAATCGGGCGCCCTCTCCGTATGGGCACGGCCCGCTGTTCGCGCACGACAACCTGCAGGTGAACCTGACCGGGCGGGCGGTGCTGGATACCAGCTTCGACGTGGGGGAAGGCTCGGCGCTGACGGTTTCGGGCAGTTCCAGGTCGAGCCTCAACGCGGGGGCCTCCGTGCTCCATGGCGGCAAGGCGGTGATCAACGCGCCGCTGACCGGGGGCGCGATCAACATGACGCGCGGGGTGGTGTCGCACGAGGGCTTCGCCGACGTAGGCACGCTGGAGCTGGGCGGGCGCGTCGCCGCGGGGGTCAGCATCAACCTTGATGTGGGCAACCTGCTGATCGACCAGCCGCTGAAGTTCGCGGGCACGCTCAACATCCAAGCCCAGGAGGGGAACGGCGATACCCATGTGGACCCCGGCATCGGCACGCAGGACGTGGTGCTGCGGGGCCTCACCGCGTCGTCCTACGCGTTTGACGACGCGACGCACCGCTTGACGCTGTTCGCCGGGGACGCCGCGCTGGACACGGTGCAGTTCAGCAGCAGCACCACGTCCAGTTCGTTCGCCATGGGGCAGTATGCCCATGTGGACGTGGTGCAGACCACACAGGGCGTGCAGTTGCGCGGGATCTACGATCAGTCCCCCGCGGGATCGACGGAAATCCCGCTGCACACGGCCGGCTGAGCGCCGTGTTGGTGGCCCCTGGATTGCCACGCCGCCAAGGCGGCTCGGGATGGGGCAGGGGGGCGCTGGCGTCGCGCCGCCCCGTCACCGCCCTGCCGACGCCGCTTCCCCCGCGAGGCGCACGAACTCCCCGCGCAGCCAGGCGTGCGCCGGGTCGTGGTCGAAGGAGGCGTGCCAGATCAGCGACACGTCAACGTCCGGCAGCGCCACCGGCGGCGGGCTGAGGCTGAGGCCGAGTTCGGCGGCGAACAGGCGGGCGAGCCGGGCGTGCATGGTGACCACCACCGGGGCGCGGGCGACCAGGAACGGCACGGCCAGGAAGCGCGGCGTGGTGAGCACCACCGTGCGCTTCAGCCCGAGCGGGGCCAGGGCGTCGTCCACCACGCCGCGCTCGCCGGGGCGCAGGCTGGTGAGCACGTGGGGCAGGCGCACGTAGTCCTCCAAGGTGATCGGGGCGGACACCCCGGTGCGCGCGGCGTTGAACATGCACAGGTAGGTTTCGGTCAGCAGCAGGCGGCGCTTGTGGTGCGCCTGGCCGCCCGCGAACGTCGCCATGCCGACGGCGAGGTCCAGGCGGTCGGCGTCCAGGTCGTCGGCGAGCCGGGACGGGTCGATGTTGTGCAGCCGCAGGTGGACGCCGGGCGCGGTCTCGCACAGCCCGGCGAGCAGAGCGGGGACGAGCAGCACCTCCGTGCTGTCCGACAGCCCTATGCGGAAGGTGCGCTCGGCGGTGCGGGGGTCGAAGGCTCCGTCGCGGGACAGCAGGGCCTGGATCTGGGCGAGCGCGGCCCGCACCGGCTCGGCCAGGGCCAGCGCGCGGGGGGTGGGGCGCATCCCCTGCGGGCCGCGGGTCAGCAGCTCGTCGCCGAACAGGGCGCGCAGGCGGGACAGGTTATGGCTCATCGCCGACTGGCCGAGGCCGACGCGCTCCGCGGCGCGGGTGACGCTGCGCTCGGAAAGCAGGGCGTCGAGGGCCACCAGCAGGTTCAGGTCGAGGCGCGCCAGATTGATGTGGTCGATGGCCATGATTGATCCTATCGGTTGGACTAATGGTGGGTGGGGGACAACCTCTTTGGCAACGGCACGCCGGGCTGGGCGCCCGGCGCCGAACCGAAGGAATCCCACCATGACCATCCGTCACGCCATCCTGGCCGCCGTTCTCGCGTCAACCGTTGCCGGGGCGGCCTCGGCCGAGGTGCTGAAGCCGGTCCAGGCGCGGGAGATCGACGTGCAGGGCATCGACCTCGGCGCCGTGTCGGGCGTCGTTTACTACACGGCCGAGCCGGACGGCTTCCGCGTGGTCGCCACGCTGGCGCAGGGCGGCGAGGACAGCGTGCCCGTGCGGGTCGAGGCCGTGCTGGCGCCGGGCCAAAGCTTGGTGCTGTCCACCCCGCGCGGGGCGGGCGAAGCGCCGGAGGCGGTGCAGATCAGCCGGCAGGCGGACACGGTGCTCGTGCGCCGGGCGACGGCTGCGGTCACCAACTGAGCCGGGCGCGGCGGTATAGGGGCGAGCGGCCTGCTCCGTACGCTGCGTAACGTTTCCGCAAGTGGCCGCTTGTGTGGCTTCGCGATCCCTGATGTGCTGCCGCGGCCGTATCTATGGATACGGGCGTGGGATGCCGGCCCGGCTTGGGCGGTCCAGGAGGTGTGCGTGGCGGCCATTCTGAGCGTCTTCCACGAGCGCCAAACGGGCTGGCACACCTTTACCAGCCCGCAGATCCGAGGCTTGTTCCTGACCGGCCCGGACAAGGACGCCCAGGCGCTTCTGGAGGCGCTGCCATCGACGATCCGCGCCTTGATCGAAGCCATGGAGCATCGGTCGGTGTCCATACAGCAGGCGGAGTCGTATCGTGGACTTGCGGCTCAAGACACCTGCATTTGGCACCCTCCGGGCGCGTTGCCGTTGTTCTTGGTCTCGAACCCCGACTATTACCCCTATATTTCCCTCAAGAAGATGAGCCGGCTCGCCGACTTCGTCTCGGAGATCATGAAGGCCTTGGGGGCCGGGATCATCGTGCCGTGACGCCGGGCCGGGACTGATACGGGCGGCGCCACGGATCGGCTTGTGTGCGGCTCACGAACCGATGGCCGATGGCCGGGAGGACGCACCGCGCCGCGGCGGCGCGGCGTCGGCAGCAAGCGGATACTCCTGTGCCAGCACGGCAACCGGCAGGCTCAAGCGCGCCGCCAGCCGTCGGATCACCGGCAGCGTGAGCGCGCGGGTCCGGGACAGC
>CALMAB010000768.1:0-2353 GCA_937858325.1 uncultured Acetobacteraceae bacterium | reverse complement strand
CTATGGTCGCCGATCCATCCGATGAGGACGATCTGCGGCCGGTAAGCCACGTTGGCGATGATCCGCCATTTGTTGCCGCCGATGTCAAAGCAAACCTTTTCCCCCGCAAGCAGATCGGCCGAGGGGAATGTCCGCTTAACGTCCGTGAAATCCCTCCAGGCGCTTTGCCCCACGACAGCGGCCCAAGTCAGCATCGGACCCCGCGCAGCGGCGTTGCGGGGCTGGTCGATGTGCTCGCGAAGCCGCCGTCTCGTCATGATGCGCATCGCCATTGGGCAGAATGTCTCGGGATCCTCCAAGGTTTGCAAGGCGCAAATTTCGAGGGGCCGCAAAACCTCGGCTGTGTGCATGGCGGCCCTTCCGAACACCTTCCGCGAGCACCAAACGGGATGGCGCACCTGCGCCAGCCCGCAGATGCGCCGAACGTTTGGGCGCGGTGCAACCGTCGCGTTCCGCTCGGCAAAGCAGCGTCAGGCCCGGCGCACGCTCCAGAACGCGGGGATGCCGTTGGGCACGTCCGCGAGGTCCGCGCGGTAAGCGGTGGGGAAGTATCTCCCCCTTGTAGCCGGCGGCCTGCAGGTTCTGCTTGACCTCCGCGTAGTCGCGCTTGGCCGTGAGCGCCGCCATGCCGACGTCACTGGCCAGTGGCGAGCTTGGCGCGAAGTAGCCGCACGGCACGCGCCACAGCGAGGGATCGGTGCCCATGGCTGCGGCCGCGAACTCGCTCTGGTCGATGGCGCCCAGCAGGGCGCGCCGCACCGCCGGGTTGTCGAACGGCGGGTGGAGGTGGTTGGGCCGGAGAAAGCCGCAGATCCCGGTCGGGTCGGTGAGCGCCACCTTGATCTGGCGGTTGCGCCGGAGCAGCGGCAGCAGGTCGGCGGTCGGCATCTCCCACCAGTCCACCTCGCCCGATTGCAGCGCCGCCGCGGCGGTGGCGGGATCGGGGATGACGTGCCATTCCACCCGGTCGAAGTGCGCGGCCTTCGGCCCGGCGGTCCAGTCCGATTGGCCGTCCCCGCGCGGCTGGTAGCCCGCGAACCGCTCGTAAACGAAGCGCGACCCCTGCACGCGCTCGTCCGCCTTGAAGCGGAACGGGCCGCTGCCGACCATGTCCGTCACCTGCTTGAACGGGTCGGTGCTGGCCAGGCGCTCCGGCATGATCGCGCACATGTTGCTGGCCACCTTGCCGAGCGCGTTCGGCAGCAGCGGGAACGGGCGCTTCAGGCGGAACACGACCGTCCGGTCGTCAGGCGCCGAAAGCTCGTCGGTGCGCTGCATCAGTGCCTGGCCGAGCGCGTCGCGCGCCGCCCAGCGCCGGATGGAGGCCACGCAGTCGCGCGCCAGCACGCGCTGCCCGTCGTGGAACGTGAGCCCCGGGCGAAGCGTGCGGGCGATAGCGACGCCCGGCCTTGACAGGCGCGGATGCGTGATGTTTCGATTGTTTATCGAAACAGATGCCCACATCGCCGGACCGCACGCGGCGCCGCGGATCATCCCGGCGCTGACGGGCCTGCGCGGCCTTGGCGCCGCGTGGGTCGTGCTGTTCCATCTGCACCCCTTCGACGGCGCGCTGACGAGGCTGGGCTACCTGGGGGTGGACCTGTTCTTCCTGCTGAGCGGGACCGTGCTCACCCACACCTATTGGCGCGATTTTGCAGCGGAACCGCCCGCGGGCGATTGGCGCGGGGCGTCGCCGAAACGCTCAGCCTTTGCGGCTGTGACGGGCGCGGGGGTGTGGCGCTTCCTGCTGCTGCGGCTGGTGCGGGTGTATCCGCTGCACGCGGTGATGCTGGGGGTGATGGGCGGCGCGTTCCTGCTGGCGCCCGAATGGTTCCGGGAGCAGGCGGACGCGGCCCGGGTGTTCAGCCCCCAGGCGTTCGTGGCCAACCTGTTCCTGGTGCAGAACTGGGTGCCGCGCTTCGCGGTGACGTGGAACGGGCCGGCCTGGTCGGTCAGCGTCGAGTGGGCGGCTTACCTGGCCTTTCCGTTCCTGGTGGCGGCCGTGCTGCGGGTGCGGTCCCGGCGGGTGGCGGCCGGGGCGGCGGCGCTGTGCATCGCCGTGTTCATCGGGGGGGCGCTCGCTTTGGGGCAACACGATCCGCACCTGATCTTCCGCGGCGCGCTGGTGCGCATGGCTTTGGAGTTCACGGCCGGGTGCTTCCTGTATCGGGCGTTCATGCTGGGCGCGCGCATTGACGGCCGAGTGGGCGCCGCCGCCGTGCTGGGCGGGGCGGCTTGTCTCCTCCTCCTGCCGGGGGCGGCGTTCGTGGCGCTGCCGGAGTTCATGCTCGTGCTGCTGCTGCGGATGCAGGCCGGGTCTATGGCGGCTCGGGTCTTCGAGAGCCGGGTAGCG
>CALMAB010000767.1 GCA_937858325.1 uncultured Acetobacteraceae bacterium | reverse complement strand
GCTCGGCACGGCGGCGACGCTGGAAGGCAGGGGCGCCACCGTGCTGGACATGGCCGGCCTCGCCCAGAAGGGCGGCCCGGTCACCTCGCACGTCCGCCTCGCGGCCCGGCAGGATCAGCTCCACGCGTCGCGCATCGCCGCGGGCGAAGCGAACCTGGTGCTCGGCTGCGACCTGGTGGTGGCCGCCGGGGAGGACGCGCTGTCGAAGATGCGGGCCGGGGCGACGCGCGCCGTGGTCAACGACGACTTCTCCGTGACCAGCGACTTCGTGCGGACCTTCGCTGCCCAGGCCGGCACCGGCGACGTGGCCCACATCCGTGATCCCGAGTTCCCAGCCGGCGCTATGGCGGGGTCGATTGCGGACGCCGTGGGTCCCGGTAACCTGCACCGGGTCGCGGGCACGCGCATCGCCACGGCGCTGCTCGGCGACAGCATCGCCACCAACCTGTTCATGGTGGGCTACGCCTACCAGAAGGGCCTGATCCCGCTCTCGGCCGCCTCCATCCTGGCGGCGGTCGAGAAGAACGGGGCGGCGGTGGAGATGAACAAGGGCGCCTTTCTGTGGGGCCGCCGCGCCGCCATCGACCCGGCAGCCATGGAGCGGGTCGCCACGCCGCCGGAGGCGCTGCCGGAGTCCCGCCGCTTGTCGGCGGGCCTGGACGAGATGATCGCCCGCCGGGTGGAGGACCTGACCTCCTACCAGAACGCCCGCTACGCCCGGCGCTACGCGGATCTGGTGCGGCGCGTGCGGGAAGCGGAGGCGGCGCAGGCGCCGGGCCACACCGAGCTCGCGCAGGCGGTCGCGCGCTACTACCACAAGCTGCTGGCCTACAAGGACGAGTACGAGGTGGCGCGCCTGCACACCGAAACCGGGTTCCTGGAGCGCATCGGGACCATGTTCGAGGGTGACTACAAGGTGGTCTTCCACCTCGCCCCGCCGCTGCTGGCGAAGCGCGACCCGGTGACGGGCCAACCGCGGAAACGGGCGTATGGCCCCTGGATGCTGCGCGTTTTCCGGCTGCTTGCACGGCTGCGTCCCCTGCGCGGCACACCGCTGGACCCGTTCGCCTTGAGCCGGGACCGCAAGCTGGACCGCGAGTTGCTGTCCGAATACGAGCGGACGATTGGGGAGCTGCTTCCGGTGCTGGACGCCGGCAACCACGCCGCGGCGGTGGAACTCGCCGCGCTCCCCGGGGCGGTGCGCGGCTTCGGGCACGTCAAGGAGCGCCACGTCGAACACGCCGCCCGGCGCCGGGCCGATCTGCTGGACGCGATCAAGGGGGAGGGCCAGCCGACCCAGCGCGGCGATGGAGGCGTCAAGCAGAACCGCTCGCGCGTCGTCATGGCGGGATGATGGCCCACGCCCTCGCCGACGCGCCCCGCAACGTGTCGCTCGACGCCGCCTTGGCCGAGGCGCGGGAGCGCTACGTTGCGCGCAACCCGGCAAGCCTGGGCGCGCACGGGGAGGCCGTGGCCGTCATGCCCGGCGGCAACACGCGCACGGTGCTGTTCCACACGCCCTTCCCGCTGACGATGGCGCGCGGGGAGGACTGCCGGCTGTGGGACGCGGACGGGCACGAGTACGTGGACCTGCTGGGCGAGTACACGGCCGGGCTGTATGGGCACAGCCACCCGGTGATCCGCGCGGCGCTGGACCGGGCGCTCGATGCGGGCTGGAACCTGGGCGGGCACGGCGTGATGGAGGCGCGGCTCGCCCGCCTGGTGTGCGACCGCTTCCCGGGCATCGAGCTGGTCCGGTTCACCAACAGCGGCACGGAAGCCAACCTGATGGCGGTGGCCACGGCCGTTGCCGCCACGGGCCGCCGCAAGGTGCTGGTGTTCGACGGCGGCTACCACGGCGGCGTGCTGTACTTCGGCGGCGGCGGCATCCCGATCAACGCGCCGCACGACTGGGTGCTGGGCCAGTACAACGACGCGGTTGGCGCCGCCGCGCTGGTCCGGGCGCACGCGGCCGACCTTTCCTGCATCCTGGTGGAGCCCATGCTGGGCAGCGGCGGCTGCATCCCGGCCGAACCCCTGTTCCTGCAAGCCTTGCGCGACGGCGCGGACGCTTCCGGCGCTGTGCTGGTGTTCGACGAGGTGATGACCAGCCGCATGTCGGCCGGCGGGCAGCAGAAGCGGCTCGGCATCACCCCGGGCATGACCACGTTGGGCAAGTACATCGGCGGCGGCATGAGCTTCGGCGCCTTTGGGGGCCGGCGCAACCTGATGGAACTGTACGACCCGCGCCGACCCGGCGCCTTTCCGCACGCCGGCACGTTCAACAACAACGTGCTCACCATGGCGGCGGGGGTCGCGGGCCTGGTAGAGGTGTTCACGCCCGACGCCGCCGATGCCCTGTTCGCCCGTGGAGAAGCGTTGCGCGACGCGCTGAACCGGCTGGCGGCGGACCGGGATGCCCCGATGCAATGGACCGGCCTGGGCAGCCTGATGACCGCGCACTTCCAGCGCGGCGCGATCCGGCGCCCGGCCGACCTCCGCTCCAGCCCTGGGCTGCGCGAGCTGTTCCACCTCGACGTGCTGGAGCGCGGCTTCTACCTGCCCCGCCGCGGCATGGTCGCGCTCAGCCTCCTGGTCGGCCAGGCGGAAACGGATGCCTTCACCGCCACGGTCGAGGAGTTCCTGGATGCCCGCGCGCCGCTGCTGGCGGGCTGACCGGGTGCGCGGCGCGACCTGCTGCTGCAAACCCGGTCGCGGACGCTCGACGGCACGCTCCGGCTCTTCGTCCCGGCCTGGTACCAACGGTTCCTGGATTGCCACGTCGCCAGGGCGGCTCGCAATGACGTGGAAGCGATGAACGCAAACGGCCGCTGGTGTGGGCGTAGCAAGGCGCCGAGAGCGGGTCTTCCCGTCGCATAGCATCCGGTGGTCTCTAAGTTCGCCGCGCCATCTACTTTTTGGTGCGGTGGTTCGTTCCTCGTGGTAGGCGGGTCCTCAACACGGTGCGGCGCTGAAGGCTGCGGGCTTGCGGGGTGACGGGCGTCCATGGCGATCAAGGGCGAGGGCCAGTTCGGGGCGCTTGCGATGCGGCTTGCCCATGCCGGCGGCCTGACCTCCGTCGCCCGTTGGATCGGCGCCGGGCAAGGATGCCTGGTGAACTTCCACCGCGTGTCGCACGCGGTCGCCTGGCCCGGGCTGCCGAACCGTGAGTTCCACATCGATGCGGCGTTCCTCGGGCAACTGTTGGACCATGTTGCCGGGTCCGGCTGGGACGTGGTCACGCTGGACGACGCGCTGGTCCGCATCCGCTCCGGCGAGGGGCGACGCTTCGTCAACTTCTCCGTTGACGACGTTTACCGCGACACCATCGAGGTTGCCCTGCCGGTGTTCCGGTCGCGCGGCGTCCCGGTCACGCTGTTCGTGACAACCGGCATTCCGGACGGAACGGTGACGCTGTGGCAAGCCGGGCTGGAAACGATGTTGCTGGACCGGGACCGGGTGGCGCTGGCGGACGGGCGGGACGCCGACGCCGGAAGCGCCGAAGCGAAGCGCCGCCTGTGCAGGCAGCTGGCTGCGGCATGGGAGGACGACGCGCCGGAACTGCAATACCGGCGGTTCTGTGCCCTGAACGGCTGCGACCCGGCGGCGCTGCACCACCGGCACGCAGCGTCGTGGGCCATGCTGGAAGCGGTGAGGGACGACCCTTGCGTGGAGATCGGCGGCCATACCGTCAGCCATGCCCGCCTGTCGGCCCTGCCGCTGGAGGACGCGCGGCGGGAGATCATGGGATGCCGGGCGCGCTTGCAGGACCGTCTCGGATGTCCGGTCCGTCACTTCGCGTTCCCCTACGGCCGCCGGGGCGACTGCGGCGGGCGGGAGTTTGACCTGGCGCGGGAAGCCGGTTTCGCGACGGCGGCAACCACCCGGCGCGGCCTGGTGGGCGCTGGGGACCGGGCCAGGCTGCACGCGCTGCCGCGGAACACGCTGAACGGCGCCCACCGGCACGTGTCGCAGGCTGAGATGCACCTGAGCGGGCTGGGCGGCCTTCTGGCCCGCGCCATGCGCGCCACGTGACGGCACCGGCGACCCTGCGCCGTGCTGGGCCGGACCGCGGCGGCGCAACAGGGCCGTTGCAGGTGCTGTGCATCTCCCATTCCGCCACCAGCCGCATCCACGGGCGGCTGCGCTACGGTTCCTTGTTGGACCGGACGGACCTGCGGCTGGACCTGGTGATGCCCAACCGCTGGTCGGAGCGGGGCCGCTGGCTGGCGCCGGACCCGCCGCACCCCGATGAGGGCTGGGTACACGCCTTGCCCATACGTTGGGCGCGGGCGGGTCCGGCGACGTGGCACCTGCACCACTACATAGGGCTGGACCGGCTGGTGCGCGCGCTGCGGCCGCAGGTGATCCATCTGTGGCAGGAGCCTTGGAGCCTGGTGTCGCTGCAGGTGCTGCGCCTGCGCAACCGGCTGTGCCCGCAGGCGCCGCTGGTGCTGGAGGTGGACCAGAACCTCCACAAGCGGCTGCCGGCGCCCTTTGAGCAGATCCGGCGGGGCGTGCTGCGGCAGACGAGCCATGTCCTGGCCCGCAGCGAGGAGGCGATCCGGGTCGTGCGGGCCTGTGGCTATGGCGGGCCTGCGGGGCGGATCGGCTACGGCGTTGACCGGTCGGTGTTCCGTCCGCCGGAGCAGGCCGCCGGGCGCCCGGCGCGGGACGTCCTCACCGTCGGGTATGTCGGCCGGCTCATCGAGGAGAAGGGCGTCGGCGACCTCATTGAGGCGATCAGCCGGGCCGCGGCGCCGGTGCGCCTGGCGATCATGGGGGAAGGGCCGTTCCGGGCGTCGCTTACTGCCAAGGCGGCGGCGCTCGGCGTTTCGGACCGGCTCCGCATCCTGCCCTGGGGATCGCCGGACGAGGTGGCCGCCTTTATGGGCGGGCTGGACGTGCTGGCCCTGCTGACGCGGACGACGGACACCGTGCGGGAGCAGTTCGGCCGCGTCATCATCGAGGCGCAGGCGTGCGGGACGCCGGTGATCGGCTCGGGGAGCGGCGCCATCGGCGACGTGGTGGGAGAGGGCGGCTGGACCGTGCCGGAACGGGCGCCGGGCGCCGTGGCAGCATTGCTGGACCGTTTGGCAGGCCAGCCGGCGGAGCTGGAAGCGGCACGGGCGCAGGCGCTGCGGCAAGTCGGCGAGCGGTTCACCTTTGCCGGCCAGGCCGCGTCGCTGGAGCGTGCCTGGCGAAGCGCGGCGGCCCTTGGTGGGTGCCGTCGCCGAGAGTGAAGCGTCCCGTTGCTCGCCCCATGGCATCCGACGTTCCCCGTCGCGGTCCGGGTCCGCTACTTCTGCGTTGCGAACAGGTGCGCGACGAGGCTTTGCAGCAGGATGACCACCGCCTCGGCGCCGAAACCGGCCAGAAAGGTGATGCCCGATGCCGACAGGGTGAGCGATGCGACCAGCGTGCCGGTGGCCGGGAGGCCGCTCGCCGAACCCGGGACGGCCGCGCCCGAGGTGGCGGAGGAGCTGACCAGCAGGCTGACACAGGCGGCGACCACCAGGCCGATGACGAGGCGGAGCACCATCAAGGGAAAGTCCCGCGGACCCAGGGTGTTGGTCCGCAGCTTCGTGAAGTGGTCGAGCAGGACATACAGGAGCGAGCCGACGAACCCGAAGGTGATCGGAAGGATGTAGTTCGTGGTGATCTGCAGCATCGGCGCGATCATGAACTCCACGTCGTCGCACGTGGCCGACCTGTTGCCCGGGTCCTTCGAAGGCGCGCCACCTGGCGGGACGGCTTCGCCGGCGCCCCCCGGGGCGGGGCGGCAGACCGGCCCCGATACCGCGCGCTGGAACGGGTTGAGCAAGCTGAAGGATCGGCCGACAGCGGCGACGATGCCGCCGACCGACGCCGGCCAGAACTCCTGGTACTGCTGCAGGCTGAAGTGGACGATCTCGAGGTTCCGCGCCAGAACCGTGTCGCGGCCGCACAGATCCCGCTCCGCCGGGGACGCCTCCAGGCGCAGGCCCTTGAGGCTTGCCGGCATGTCGGGCGGCGCATCAAGTCCGCGCAGCTGGTAGCGGTCGCAGAGCGGGACCGCTTGCAATGGGATCCGCCCATTCGCGGCGATGTGGAGGTCCGCATCCCCGGCGGGCCTGTCGAGGCTCGTTTCGAGCTTCAGCTTTTCCGCCGCGATGGCGGCCTGCTGCGTCCGGAGCAGGTCCAGGTTCTCCAGCAGGCTCTTGCCGAGCGATGCCTTGGTGGCCTCCCAGGCCGCGAACAGGGTGAAGACGGTCGCGACGACGGTGAGGAAAGACGCCACGCGACGGTGTCGGACGGCGCGGTCGCCGAGCAGCGGATAGGCCCGCCGCGCCAGCGCCAGCGCGGACTCGGCGGATTGGCTCCGCTGGTCGCCGGCCACCAGGGTCGTGTAGGAAATCGTGAGGCCGGTCGCCGGCGCCGTCAGCGACACCAGCGCGTCCCGGACCAGTTGGAGGAAGCCGATCCGTCCGATGCCGGACTGCTGGTCGGCATGATCCTCGATGTCCGAGATCGCGTTGATGATCTCGGGCGCGGTCAGCTCCTTCGGACCCGGCGCGCCCGGCGGCACGCAGCTGACCTTGAGGTCCGACACGCGCTTCTTGGGATCGTTCGAAACCGTCCGCACCAGGAGGCGCACCTCGCTGAGCAGGGCGTGGGTGTAGTCCCTTCGTTGCGCTTCGACGTCGTTGCCGACAGCGTGGTCAGCAAGCGTTCCACCGTCCACCTTGCACCCTCCATGCTTTGAAACGCCCGACGCCACTCCTGGCGCACCATGGTGCGGCACGCGCTGCACGTGTGTGACCCCGGTCACAAGGCCGACGTCGGCGGACCGGCGCGATCCATCCGCCGGCTCCACGCCGTTGCGAGGAGCGCAGGGACGCGGCAATCCAGGAAACCGCCAGCACGGGGTTCGCCCGCTGGATCGCCACGCCGCCAAGGCGGCCCGCAATGACGGAACGGGGCGGGGCAAAGGGCCGCTGGTGCCACTCCGCCGCGACCGCCGCGGGCGGGATGGCCGGCAATTCCAGCCTCCGCCGAGGCTCGAGCCGCGAGCAGGAGTGGGTGACGCCATGCGCGAAGCCGCGCTTGCCTTGGGGCGTCCAGTTCGTGAGCGCGCGTGCCGCCGCCGGCAACGTCGCGCCCTCGCCCATTCCGAGCACGAAGCGGACCGCCACGAGTTGCCAGAACCCGTCGATCAGCGCCATACCGAGCGTCGTGAGCACCCACGAGGCGCCGCAGACGAGCAGCACCGCGCCGGAGCCGAACCGGTCGCTGGTGGTGCCGCCGACAAGCTGGAACACAAGGTAGGAGTAGCCGAAGGCGGAGAAGGCGAGGCCGAGCTGGGTGTTGCTGAGACCAAGCTCCTTCATGATCGGCCCGGCCGCCGTGGACAGGTTGACCCGGTCCACGTGGAGCAGGAACGACATGGCGCTGAGCAGCACGAGGGCGCTGAGCAGCACGAGCACGTTCAGCGTCGTGCCGCGACGATAGCCGAACATTCCGTTCCTACCTGGGTGTCCTGGCCTAGGTGTCCCGGCAGGCTCTGCGGCCCGCTGGTTCGTTGAGCGGCGGCGCGCGCCGGGCCTTTGCGGCCCATGCTCGCAGCCAGCAGCACGGCGGCCTTGCTGGCCCCCAGACTGGCGACGCCTTTGCCGGCGATGTCGTATGCGGAGCCGTGCGCGGGCGTGCAGATCGGGAACGGGAAGCCACCCAGCAGGGTCACGCCCCGGTCGAAGCCGATCAGCTTCATCGCGATCTGACCCTGGTTGTCGTACATCGTCAGCACCGCATCGAATACGCCCTTGGTC
This sequence comes from uncultured Acetobacteraceae bacterium, assembly GCA_937858325.1. Classification (GTDB taxonomy): domain Bacteria; phylum Pseudomonadota; class Alphaproteobacteria; order Acetobacterales; family Acetobacteraceae; genus CAHJXG01. The sequence continues at coordinate 1,883 of CALMAB010000767.1, read as the reverse complement.
GCCCGCACGAACACGGTGTCGGACGGGAAGGGGCCTTCGCCTGCTCGACCGTGGGCCGGATGATCTCGCCATCCTCGTGGCCGAAGTAGCCGCCGTCGCCGGCGTGCGGGTCAGCGCCGCGACCGCGATGCGCGGGCGATCAAGCCCGGCGCCGCGCAGGGGCCGGTGCGTGCAGCCGAGTGGCGTGAAGAGTGCCTGCCGGTCATCACTACCTTCGGCATCCCGGGCTGGCCGGCCTGCGGTCCGCCGCGCCATGTCCGCAATTATGACAATGCCTCGCTGCCTTGCCCCTTTTCGTCATTGCGAGCCGCCCTGGCGGCGTGGCAACCCAGGGGCCGAATGGCGTGCTGGCGGCCCCTGGATTGCCGCGTCGCTGCGCTCCTCGCAACGACGCGAGAAACGATGGAGGCACACGGCCGCTGGTATGACACCGGGTACGTTCCGGTCCATACTCGCCTCCATGGTCGAGAGAAGCACCCCGGTCACGGGCCTCTACGAGAGCCACCTCACGGTGTCGGACCTGGACAGGTCCATCGCGTTCTACCGCGACGTCGTCGGGCTCGAACTGGCGCACACCGTGCCGCCGCGGCACGCGGCCTTCTTCTGGGTCGGCGGGCGCGACAGGTCGATGCTCGGGCTGTGGTCGATCGGCAGCGCCCCGGTCCGCCTCCGGCTGCACATCGCCTTCCAGACGGAGCTGGAGCAGGTGATCCGGTCCGTGGCCGTGCTCCGCGCCTGGGGGATCGTGCCGCGCAACGGCGGCGGTGGCCCGGAGGTGGGCGAGCCGGTCGTCTTTCCCTGGATGCCGGCGGCGAGCGTCTATTTCGACGACCCCGACGGCCACTCGCTGGAGTACATCAGCATCCTGCCCGATGCGGCCAGGCCTGACCTGTCCGGCAGGGTCACGCTGTCCGAGTGGAGGACCATGAACGGAGGCACGAGCCGCAGCTCGCGCTGATGGGCATGTCGGAAGGCCGCCCTGTGCCGCGTGCGCACGTCATCGTCCTGAACGGCGTCGGCAGCGTGGGCAAGAGCACGACGGCGCGGGCGTTGCAGGCGATCACGGCCGAGCCGTTCCTGCACGTTGCGATGGACGCCTTTCTCGACATGCTGCCTGCGTCGATGCTCGGCCACCCGGATGGGCTGGTCTTCGAGACGAACCGGGACCAGGGCCGGCCTTCGGTCGCCATCAGGACCGGCCCTGTTCTGGACCGCGCGATGCGGGGCATGCGGCACGCGGTCGCGGCCATGGCGGCGCAGGGAAACAACCTGGTCGTTGACGACGTCATGATCGGGGACGGGCAGGGTCGGGAGTACCGCGCCCTGCTGTCACGGTTCCACGTCCGCCTGGTCGGCCTGTTCGCCCCGCTCGACATGCTTGAGGCGCGGGAACGGCAGCGCGGGGACCGGGAGATCGGCTTGGCACGCTGGCAATACGAGCGGGTGCACCGTGGCAGGTCCTACGACCTGGAGATCGACATGGCCGCCGCGACGCCGTTGGAGAGCGCTCAAACGATCCGTGACGCCTTCGGGCTTTGACCGGCCCTACGCGCAGGCGGGACGGGCGGGTCCTACCCTGACGCGGCGAGATGTTCCGCCAGCCGCCGGGCGTGAGATGGCAGGGCGTCCAACCGTCGCACCACAATCATCAGGCGCCGTTCCGCCCAAGCATCTTCCAGCCGCACGGAGGCGAGCGTTCCTTCCCCGTCCCACCGCCGCGCCGCCGCCTCCGGCACCACGGCCACGCCGGCGCCGAGCGCCACCATGCGGCAGGCCGCGTCCAGCCCGCGCACTCGCACCCGCACGCGCATCCGCCCCCCTGCCCGCGCCGCGTGCCCGGCCAAGTGCCCGCCCAGCGCGCTCTCGCCCGAAAGGCCCACGAA
>CALMAB010000766.1 GCA_937858325.1 uncultured Acetobacteraceae bacterium | reverse complement strand
GTGGAAGGGTCCGCCGTGTCCGGCCTGCTGCGCCCGGCGTTGGCGACGGCATGGGGATTGGCCGGACGGCGCGTGGTGGTGGCGGGGGGCGCCGGGGACAACGCGGCGTCCGCCGTGGGCATTGGCGCGGTGGCGGCCGGAGCCGGGTTCCTGTCGCTCGGCACCTCGGGCGTGGTGTTCGCCGCGACCGACCGGCTCCGCGCCGCGCCAGAGCGGACCCTGCACGCCTTTTGCCACGCGCTGCCGGGCCAGTGGCACGTCATGTCGGTGACGCTGTCCGCGTCCTCCTCGCTGTCCTGGATGGCCGACGCGCTGGGCCAGACGGATATCGACGCCCTGCTGAGCCGGGTCGCGGCGGAGGCGGCGTCCGCGGAGTGGCGGCGCAACGCGCCGATTTTCCTGCCCTACCTCAGCGGCGAGCGCACCCCGCACAACGACCCCGACGCGACCGGCCTGTTCGCCGGGCTGCGCCCCAACCATGGGGCGGAGGCGCTGACCTACGCCGTGCTGGAGGGTGTGGCCTTTTCACTGGCGGACGGCCTTGATGTGGTGCGGGAGGCCGGGGTGGACCTGCGCGAGTGCGCGCTGGTCGGCGGCGGGTCGCGCAGCCGGTTCTGGGCGGGGATGCTGGCGAACGTGCTGGGCCTGGCGCTGCTGCGCCCGCGGGGCGCGGTGCTGGGCGCTTCGCTGGGGGCGGCGCGGCTGGCGATGCTGGCGGGCGGCGCCGGGTCGGTGACGGAGGTGTGCACGCCGTTGCAGGTAGAGGAACAGGTGACGCCGGCCGCGCCGGAGGCCGCCCGTGCGGCGCGGCGGACGCGGTATCATGCGCTTTACCGGATCGAGGCGGGGTCACGGAGTCCCGCGGATACCTGATCAGCATCAACTGACCAGAATCGCACGCTTGATACCCGCGTTTAAACAATCGGGAACGACCACACTTGGTGGTTAGGCGACGGTCCGCTTTCCAACGGCGCTACGCGCTGTCGGGCGTTCGCATCGGTTCCGCTGATCCGTTGGTGGTTGTCGATAGGCTCCCCTGGGCATCATAGCTGCGCTGACACTCCTGAACCTTGTCCATGTTCTCGACCGCCCAATCGTAGAGCGCCGAAAACGGGCCTTGCAGGGACCGGCCGAGCGAGGTGAGAGCATACTCGACGCCAAGCACCGGGCCAGCGATCACGGTGCGCGTCACCATCCCATTGCGTTCGAGCTTGCGCAGCGTCTGGGTGAGGACGCGCTGGGTGATGCCGTCAAGCCGACGCTTGATCGCGTTGAAGCGACGCGGCTCGCGCAGCACGGCCAAAACCATCATCGACCATTTGTCGGCAACCTGGTCGAGAATGGCGCGGCTCGGGCAATCGGCACGGTAGACGGGATCGGGATCAGGGATCATCGGTATCCTCCGGCATCCTTGGGATGCTCCAGGTGCGTAATTGACGCTAGGTATGCGATGAATACTCTTTGCACAACGGCGGCGAAACACGGCGCCGGTCATCCGGAGCGCAAGAGACGCATCATGCCAAAACCGAACTTCACCAAGCTCAGCGTCCTCCGCCGCGAGGGCGTGGCGACCGTCACGATCGGCAATCCGCCCGTCAACGTGCTCGACGTGCCGCTGATGGGCGAGATCCGCAGCTTCCTTTCCTCGGTGCGCGACGATCCGCAAACGCGGGTGATCGTGTTCGAAAGCGCCGACCCCGACTTCTTCATCGCCCATGTCGACATGACGCTGATCGACGACCCGAAAGCCTTCGACGAACTGGCACGCGATGCGTCAAAGGGTCTGAACCCGTTTCAGGCCTTCGGCGAGATGCTGCGGTCGCAGCCGCAGGTGACGATCATCAAGCTCGCAGGGTTGGCACGCGGGGGCGGCGCGGAGTTCGTCGCCGCCGCAGATATGGCGTTCGCGGCCGAGGGTCGAGCAGGGCTTGCTCAATGCGAGGCGCTGATGGGCATCACGCCGGGTGGCGGTGCAACGCAGTATCTTGGTCATCGCATGACGCGGGGACGCGCGTTGGAGATCGTCCTCGGCGCCGACCTCTTCGACGCGAAGACAGCCGAGCGCTATGGTTGGATCAACCGCGCGCTTCCGGCAGACGCACTCGACGCCTTCGTTGACCGTCTCGCCCACAACATCGCAGCTCTCCCAGACGGGGTGATCGCGGCCGCTAAGCAGGCCGTGCCACCGGCGGACCTTCGCGAAGGCTTCCGGCGCGAGCACGACGCTTGGGCAGGCCTTTTCGCGCGCCCCGCCGCCGAGAAGCTGATCCGGGGCGGCCTCGACGTTGGAGCGCAGACGAAGGAAGGAGAACGTGACCTGGAAGGCCTGCTTCGGAACCTGAAGACGCGAGTTGGCCTCGACACCCTCTGAACCTGAGAAACGAGCGATCGAGCAGACACGAACCAGCGTCCGCTTTGTGGGTCCGAGGCAGAGATTGAGAGTGGCTGGGAAGGGTTGCTTCCCGCCATTGCTCCGTTGAGCACCAAGCAGCTGGCTTTGACCGCTAGGTTTGATAAACCTTGCCCGGCGCCAGCGCCGCCGTGTCCGCGTCCACCCGCGCCGGCACCCGCCCGACGCGGTTCCAGGCGGCATACAGCGCCGGCACGAAGCACAGCGTCAGCGCGGTCGCGCTGACTAGCCCGCCCATGATCGCAATCGCCATCGGACCCCAAAACACCGAGAAGGCCAGCGGCACCAGCGCCAGGATCGCCGCGGCGGCGGTCAGCACGATGGGGCGGGTCCGGCGCACCGTCGCTTCCACGATGGCCTCGGCCAGCGGCAAGCCTTCCCGCGCGTCGCTGTCGATCTGGTCCACCAGGATCACCGAGTTGCGCATGATGATCCCGGCCAGCGCGATGAAGCCCAAGGTGGCGACGAAGCCGAACGGCGCCCCGGTCAGCAGCAGCGCCGCGCTCACGCCGATCAAGCCCAGCGGCGCCGTCAGGATCACCATCGCCACCCGGCCGAAGCTTTGCAGCTGCAGCATCAGCAGCGCGATCATGACGAACACCATCAGCGGCATCACCGCGTTCACCGAAGCCTGGCCCTTGGCGCTTTCCTCCACCGCGCCGGCGGTCTCGATTGCGTAGCCCTGGGGCAGCGCGGCCTTGATCGCATCCAGCCTCGGCAGGACCTGCGTGGTGACGACGGGCGCCTGGGTGCTGTCCGCGATGTCGCCGCGGACCAGCAGCATCGGCGTGCGGTTGCGGCGCCAGATCGTCGGTGCCTCGATGCCGTAGGAGATGCGCGCCACCTGGCCCAGCGGCACGGTGCGCCCGCCGGCGGCAATGGGCAGCTCCGCCAACTCGGACAGGTTGCCGCGCTCGGCGGCCCGGGCGCGGACCTGCACGGGAATCAGGTCGGTGCCTTCCCGATACTGGGTCAGGGTCACGCCTTGCAGCACGGCTTGCAGGGCGGTCGAGACGTCCTCGCTGCTCAGGCCGAGCAGCCGGGCCTTGTTCTGATCGACTTCCACCTGCACGGACTTGGCGGCGTTGCCCCAACTGTCGCCGACGTTGCGCAAATGCGGGTTGGCGCGCATCTGCGCCCGCACCAGGTCGGCCACGCCGCGCAGCACGAGCGGGTCGGGGCCGGTGATGCGGAACTGCACGGGGTAGCCGACCGGCGGACCCAGCTCCAGCCGCCCGCTGCGCATCCGCACGTCGGGGAACGCGCCGCTGTCGGACAGGGCGTGCAGACGGGCCAGCGTGGCTTCGCGCGCCGGGATGGAGCGCATGTTGGCGACCACCTGGGCGAAGTTCGCGTTCTCCAGTTCCGGCGCGGAACCCAGGAAAAAACGCGGGGCGCCGCTGCCGACGTAGCTGACCCAGGACTTCACCCCGGGATCGGCGGCCAGCACGGCGTCGAGCCGGGTGACTTCCGCCGCGGTCGCGGCGTAGGCGCTGCCTTCCGGCAAGCGCACGTCGATGATGACCTCCAGCCGGTCGGAGTTCGGGAAGAACTGCTGCGGCACCCGGGTGAAGCCCACGGCCGCGACGACGAAGGCCAGCACGGTGGCACCGATCACCACCCAGCGCCGGCGCACGCACCAGCCGACGACCCGGCGCACGCCGCGGTAGGCGCGCGTGCCGTACACGTCGTGGCCCGCATGGGCGCGCACCTCCGGCAACAGGCTCGCGCCCAGCAGCGGCACGAACAGCACGGCCACGAACCACGACAGTACCAGCGACAAGCCGACCACGCGGAAAATATCTTGGGTATACTCGCCGGTGCTGGACTGCGCGAGGCCGATGGGCAGGTAGCCCGCCGCCGTGACCAGCGTGCCGGTCAGCATGGGGAACGCCGTGGAGGTGTAGGCGAAGCTGCCGGCGCGCAGCCGGTCCCAGCCCTGCTCCAGCTTCACCGCCATGGTTTCCACGGCGATGATCGCGTCGTCCACCAACAGCCCCAGCGCGATCACCATGGCGCCGAGCGAGATGCGCTGCAGGTCGATGCCCAGGAGCTTCATCCCCACCAGTACGCCCGCCAGCACCAGCGGCACGCTGATCGCGACGACGATGCCGGTGCGCCATCCCAGGCTCGCAAAGGACACCAGCAGCACGATGGCCAGCGCCTCGAAGAAGCTCTCCTGGAAATCGCCCACGTCCACCGCCACCACCGCCGCCTGGTCGTGTACGCGGCCCATCTGCACGCCGAGCGGCAGACTGGGCGCGACCTCCGCCACCCGCGCTTCCACCCGGCGGCCAAGGTCGAGCAGGTTGCCGCCCTCTGCCATCGAGATCGCCAGGCCCAGCGCAGGCTTGCCGCCGAACCGCATGGCGGAGACCGGCGGATCGACGGTGCCGCGCGTGACCGTCGCGATGTCGCCCAACGGCACCAAGCGCCCGCCGGCCTGCAAGGGCAGCTGCTTCAACTGCTCCGCGCCGTCGATCCCGGCGCCGGTGCGGACGAAGATGCGGTCGCGCGCCGTTTCCACGAAGCCGCCGGCGACCACGCTGTTTTCCCGCGCGACCGCGGCCGTCACGTCTTGCATGGACAGGCCGAACTGCGCCAGGCGGCGGGGGCTGAACTCAACGGTGATGCGCTCGTCCTGCTGGCCCAGCAGCTGCACCTTGGCGACGCCGGGGACGGACAGCAGCCGCTCCCGCACGTCCTCCGCGACGTGCTTCAGCTCCGGCAGCGTGAAGCCGTCCGCGGTGAGCGCGTACACCAGGCCGAACACGTCGCCGAACTCGTCGTTGAAATACGGCCCCTGCACGCCGGGCGGCAGGCTGGGCGCCAGGTCGGCCAGCTTCTTGCGCACTTGATACCACAGCTCCGACGTGCGCCGCGGCGGCGTGGTGTCGAGCAGCGTGATGACCGTCGTGCTGCTGCCGGGCTTGGTCTGGGTGTCCGCGTGGTCGAGGAACGGCAGCTCCTGCAGCTTGCGCTCGATCCGGTCCGTGACCTCGCGCGCCATCAACTCGGCGGAAGCGCCGGGCCAGTTGGCGATCACCACCATGTTCTTGATGGTGAACGGCGGGTCCTCCGCCCGGCCGAGCTGGAAGTAGGCCCAAACGCCCGCCGCCGCGACGGCCAGCATGGCGAACCAGGTCAGCGTGCGGTGGCGCAGCGCGAGGGCGGACAGGTTCATCGCTGCGCGCCTCCCCACGCCACCACGGTCAAGCTGGGATCAAGCTGCGTCACCCCCGCCGTCACCACCTGCTCCCCGGCCTGCAGCCCGGCGGCGATGGCGACGCGGTCGTCCTGGTAGGCCGCAACCGTGACCGGGCGGGGCGCTGCGCGGTTCTGCCCCTCGTCCAGCACCCAAACGCAGGGCTTGCCGTCGCAGTCGCCCAGGGCGGCGGCGGGCAGGATCGCGACCGGCCCGGCGCCGCCC
>CALMAB010000765.1 GCA_937858325.1 uncultured Acetobacteraceae bacterium | reverse complement strand
GTGGCGAGGCGTGGCTCGACCGCGGCATGGGCTACGCCCTCACCGGCACGCCCGCGGCTACGAGCACCCCCCCGATTCTCTGGGCCGGGCGCCAATCGAGCGGCAAGGCCCGGTCCTGCGCCGCGCCCAGAGCATGGGGGAGGTGCTCGTCGCCGCGGGCGTGCCGGTCCAGGCGCTGCGCATCGACGCCGCCGCTTTGGGTCGCGGCGGTGCGGCGCATCTGCTACAGTGACCGGACTCCAGCAGTGATGACCCGCCCAAAGTGACCCAAGCATCATGACGCAAGAATTCCATCGCATCCGCAGGATGCCGCCCTACGTGTTCGCCGAGGTGAACCAGGCCAAAGCCGCCGCGCGGGCCGGTGGCGAGGACATCATCGACCTCGGCATGGGCAACCCCGACACCGGCACGCCCCCGCACATCGTCGCCAAGCTGGTGGAAGCCGTGCAGGACCCGCGCACCCACCGTTACAGTTCGAGCAAGGGCATCCCCGGGCTGCGCCGCGCGCTGGCCGGCTACTACGCCCGCCGGTTCGGCGTGCCGCTCGATCCGGAAACGGAGGTGGTCGCGACCCTCGGCTCCAAAGAAGGCCTGGCCAACCTTGCCGCCGCCATCACCAGCCCCGGCGACACCATCCTGGTGCCCAACCCGTCCTACCCGATCCACCAGTTTGGCTTCATCATCGCCGGCGCAAGCGTGCGCAGCATCCCGGCTTCTCCCGATGACGGCATGTTGGAAGCGTTGGAACGGGCCGTGCGCCACAGCGTGCCGAAGCCCACGGCGCTGATCGTCAATTTTCCCAGCAACCCCACGGCCTACTGCGCGGACCTCGCGTTCTACCGCGACGTGGTCGCGCTGTGCCGCAAGCACGACATCTTCATCCTGTCGGACCTCGCCTACGCCGAAATCTATTTCGGCGACGCGCCGCCACCCTCCCTGCTACAGGTGCCGGGCGCGAAGGAGATCGCGGTGGAGTTCACCAGCCTGTCCAAGACCTACTCCATGCCGGGCTGGCGCATGGGCTTCGCCGCCGGCAACGCCCGGCTGATCGCGGCCTTGGCGCGGATGAAGTCTTACCTGGACTACGGCGCCTTCACCCCCATCCAGGTCGCGGCGACCGCGGCGCTGAACGGTCCGCAGGACTGCGTGGCGGAGATGCGCGCCCTGTATCGCGAGCGGCGGGACGTGCTGGTGCGCGGCTTGGCGCAGGCCGGGTGGGACATGCCGAGTCCCGAAGGGTCGATGTTCGCCTGGGCGCCCATCCCGCCTCGCTACGCGCATCTCGGCAGCGTCGAGTTCAGCAAGCTGCTGCTGGCCCGCGCCAAGGTCGCGGTGGCGCCCGGCATCGGCTTTGGCGAGCATGGCGACACGCACGTGCGGATCGCCTTGGTCGAGAACACGCAGCGCCTGCGCCAGGCGGTGCGCAACGTCCGCGCCTTCCTGGGAAGCGACAGCAACCGTGCGGAGAGCGTCGGCCCAGAGGCCGCAACGGTCGTTTCCACGGAGGCGGCGGCGGTATGACCCGCCCGCTGTCGGTCGGCGTCGCCGGGCTGGGCACGGTCGGCACGGGCGTGCTGCGCCTGTTGCGGGACAATGCGGAGTTGATCACGGCGCGCGCCGGGCGACCGATTGCCGTCACCGCCGTGTCAGCACGTGACCGCACGCGGGAGCGCGAGGTGCCGACTTCCGGCCTGCGCTGGTATGACGACCCGGTGGCCCTCGCGTTCGACCCGGCGCTCGACGTGGTGGTGGAGCTGATCGGCGGCGCAGAGGGGCCGGCGCGCGACCTGGTTCATGCGGCGCTGGCGGCGGGCAAGCCTGTGGTGACGGCGAACAAGGCGCTGCTGGCGGTGCACGGCGCGGCGCTGGCGCAGCAGGCGGGGGAGGCCGGCGCGGCGCTTGCGTTCGAGGCGGCGGTGGCCGGTGGCATCCCGGCGATCAAGGCGCTGCGCGAGGGCCTGGCCGGCAACCGCATCGACCGCATCGCCGGCATCCTGAACGGCACCTGCAACTATATCCTTTCGGCCATGCGGGAGCGCGGGCGGGAGTTCGCCGACGTGCTGGCAGAGGCGCAGCGCCTGGGCTACGCCGAGAGCGACCCAAGCTTCGACGTGGACGGCATCGACGCCGCGCACAAGCTGGCGATCCTGGCAGCGCTGGCCTTCAACCGCCCGGTCGATTTTGCGGCGGTGCACATCGAGGGCATCCGCGGCGTGTCCGCGCTCGACATCGCGTTCGCAACCGAGCTTGGCTACCGCATCAAGCTGCTGGGCATCGCGCGACGGACGGAGGCTGGGATCGAGAGCCGGGTACACCCTTGCATGGTGCCGCAGGCGGCGCCGATCGCGCGGGTCGATGGCGTGCTCAACGCGGTGGTGGCGGAGGGCGATTTCGTCGGGCGCGTGATGCTGGAAGGCCGGGGCGCCGGCGCCGGGCCGACCGCGAGCGCCGTGGTGGCCGACCTGATCGACCTCGCGCGCGGCCGGGCCACGCCGGTCTGGGGCGCGGAGTCCGCGATGCTCGCCGACCTGCCGGCTGTGCCGATGTCCGCCCATGTCGGCGCCTACTACCTGCGGCTCATGGTCGTGGACCGGCCCGGCGTGATCGCCGACGTGACGGCCGCCCTCCGTGATGCCGGCGTTAGCCTGGAAAGCATGTTGCAACGTGGCCGGGCGCCGGGGGAGGCCGTCCCCGTGGTGCTGGTGACGCACGAGTCGAACGAGGCGGCGATGCACCGGGCGCTGGACCAGATCGCCGCGTTCGACACCGTTTTGGAACCGCCCGCCTCCATCCGCATCGAGCCTGCTTGAGGACCGTCCCCCAATGTCAGAGACATCCGAGACACGCCCCGACAACCATCCCGAGATCAGCCTTGACCGCAACCTGGCGCTGGACCTGGTGCGGGTGACGGAAGCTGCGGCCCTTGCCGCGTCCCGCTGGATGGGCCGCGGCAAGAAGAACGAAGCGGACGGCGCGGCCGTGGAAGGGATGCGCCGCGCCTTTGACAGCGTGGCCATCGAGGGCACGGTGGTGATCGGCGAGGGCGAGATGGACGAGGCGCCGATGCTCTACATCGGGGAGCGCGTCGGCGCCGGCGGCCCGGCCATGGACATCGCGGTGGACCCGCTGGAAGGCACCAACATCACGGCCAAGGGCGGCCCCAACGCGCTCGCCGTGGTGGCGCTGGCGGAGCAGGGCAACTTCCTGCACGCGCCCGACATCTACATGGACAAGATCGCGGTCGGCGCCGGGCTGCCGGAGGGGATCGTGGACCTGGACGCGCCGGTGGTGGAGAACCTGCGCAACCTGGCCCGCGCCAAGAAGCGCGATGTCGGCGACATCGTGGTCTGCATGTTGGAACGCGAGCGCCATGCCGAGATGCTGGCGAAGTGCCGGGAAGCCGGGGCGCGCATCATGCTGCTGGGCGACGGCGACGTGGCCGGGGTGATCGCGGCGGGGCTGCCGGACGGCGGCGTGGATATCTACATGGGGGCCGGCGGCGCGCCGGAGGGCGTGCTGGCCGCGGCGGCGCTGCGCTGCACCGGCGGGCAGATGCAGGGGCGGCTTTTGTACGAGGACGATGCGCAGGTGGAGCGCGCCCGTGGCATGGGCGTGACCGACCCGCGGCACAAGTACTCGGTGGAGGAGATGGCCAAGGGCGACGTGATGTTCGCCGCCACCGGCGTCACCGGCGGCGCCATGCTGCGCGGGGTGCGGCGGTTCGGCCATGGCGCCTTCACCCATTCCATCGTCATGCGCAGCAAGTCCGGCACGATCCGCTACATCGAAGCGCACCACAACTTTGCCACCAAGACTTGGCAGCCGGAGTAGCGCGCCGGCATGAGTGAGGCGGCCCTGGGAGTTGGCGCCAGCCTGACGGGGCGGCGTTGGCTTTGGCGCAGGGGCGAGGACCGGGTCGGCTTGGGCATCGCGCAACGGTTGGGCTTGCCGGAGGTGGTCGGGCGTTTGCTGGCGGCGCGGGGCGTCGACCTCGACGGCGCAGCCCACTTCCTCGACCCGACGCTACGCGCCTTGCTGCCGGACCCATCGGTGCTGTCCGACATGGACCGTGCGGCGGACCGGCTGGCCCATGCCGTCACGGCCTCCGAAACGGTCGGCGTGTTCGGCGACTACGACGTGGACGGCGCGTGCAGCGCCGCGATCATGGCCACCGTGCTGCGGAGCCTGGGCTGCCGCGTGCTGACCCACGTGCCGGACCGGCTGCTGGAGGGATACGGCCCGAACGGCCCGGCGCTGCTCAACCTGGTGCAAGGGGGGGCCACGCTGATCGTCTGCGTGGATTGCGGCACCGCGGCGGCGGCGGCGCTGTCCGCCGTGCAGGGCCGGGCGGACGTGGTGGTGCTGGACCACCATGCGAGCGACGGGCCGCCCCCGCCCGTGCTGGCGACCGTCAACCCGAACCGCCTGGACGATGCCTCCGGGCTGCACGGGCTGTGCGCCGCGGCGCTTGGCTTTCTGGCCGCGGTCGCCACCGGGCGGGCTTTGCGCCGTGCCGGCTTCTTCGCGGGGCGGGCCGAGCCGGATTTGCGCGATCTGCTGGACTTGGTGGCGCTGGCGACCGTGTGCGACGTGA
>CALMAB010000764.1 GCA_937858325.1 uncultured Acetobacteraceae bacterium | reverse complement strand
GTCCTCGGGCTTGACCGCGCGCCTTGGCTGGCCAAGCGCGGCTTCGCTCCCGCCGCTGCCCGCGCGGTCAAGCCCGAGGACAACGGCTTCGTCCCCGCGGACCGCCTGGTGCCCGCCTGCCCGGCGCCGCAAACCCTGCTGGAAGGCCGCGACGGCCAGCTCGTCACGCAGTACGAGTTCGCCCGGGCCGGCATCATCACGGAAGAGATGATCTACGTCGCCCACCGCGAGAACCTGGGCCGCGCCGCGGCGCACGCGGAGGCCGAGGCCCGCGTCGCCGACGGCGAAAGCTTCGGCGCGGAAATCCCGGCCTTCGTGACGCCGGAGTTCGTGCGCAGCGAGATCGCGCGCGGCCGGGCCCTCATCCCCGCCAACATCAACCATCCGGAGTTGGAGCCGGTCATCATCGGCCGCAACTTCCTGGTCAAGATCAACGCCAACATCGGCAACTCCGCCGTGACCTCCGGCGCGGCCGAGGAGGTCGAGAAGCTGGTCTGGGCGATCCGTTGGGGCGGCGACACGGTGATGGACCTGTCCACCGGGCGCAACATCCACAACATCCGCGGCTGGATCCTGCGCAACTCGCCGGTTCCCATCGGCACCGTGCCGATCTACCAGGCGCTGGAGAAGGTCGGCGGCGACGCCGACAAGCTGGATTGGGAGGTGTTCCGCGACACCCTGATCGAGCAGGCGGAGCAGGGCGTGGACTACTTCACCATCCATGCCGGCGTGCGCCTGGCGCACGTGCCGCTGACGGCCCGGCGCACCACGGGCATCGTGTCCCGCGGCGGCAGCATCATGGCCCGCTGGTGCCTGGCGCACCACAAGGAGAGCTTCCTGTACGAGCGGTTCGACGAAATCTGCGACATCATGCGCAAGTACGACGTGAGCTTCTCGCTCGGCGACGGCCTGCGCCCAGGCTCCAACGCCGACGCCAACGACGCGGCGCAGTTCGCCGAGCTGGAAACGCTGGGCGAACTGACCCAGGTGGCGTGGGCCAAGGGCTGCCAGGTCATGATCGAAGGCCCCGGCCACGTGCCGATGCACAAGATCAAGGTCAACATGGAGAAGCAGCTGCGCGAGTGCGGCGAGGCGCCGTTCTACACGCTGGGGCCGCTCACCACCGACATCGCGCCGGGCTACGACCACATCACCTCGGCCATCGGCGCGGCCATGATCGGCTGGTTCGGCACGGCGATGCTCTGCTACGTGACGCCCAAGGAGCATTTGGGCCTGCCGAACCGGGACGACGTGAAGACCGGCGTGATCACCTACCGCATCGCCGCCCACGCGGCCGACCTGGCAAAGGGCCATCCCTCGGCCAAGCTGCGCGACGACGCGATCAGCCGCGCCCGCTTCGAGTTCCGCTGGGAGGACCAGTTCAACCTCGGCCTCGATCCCGACACGGCGCGGGCCTTTCACGACGAGACGCTGCCAAAGGACGCGCACAAGGTCGCGCACTTCTGCTCGATGTGCGGGCCGAAGTTCTGCTCGATGAAGATCAGCCAGGACATCCGGGCGGACGCCGAGCGGCTGGCCGGCATGGAGGCCAAGAGCGCCGAGTTCCTGGAGGGCGGCGCCGCCATCTATGTGCCGGCGGCGGAGTAGGAGTGCCGCCGCAGGTTGCAGCGTGCCGGGTCCGATCCCATTTTTAAGCCTGGTGGGATGGGACCCGAGCATGAGTGATCCGCGGGACGCGCTGGATGCGATTGGGCAGTTGCCGGATGTGGAGATCGACCTCGCTGGCGCTGCCGTTCAGCTTGCCCGCATCGACACGCCGTGTTTGGATTGGCAGGCGGCCAGCAAGCACCTGAGCAAGCTCGCGCGGGATGCGGTCAGCCTGGTAAACGACCTGCCAAGCACAGACCTGACGGCCCGCGCCGGGGCCTTGGCCCAATTGATCACGGGGCGCCACGGATACGGCGGCGACACCAAGGATTACAACGACGCCGCCAATGCCAACCTCATCCAGGTCATCGAGCGTCGGCGCGGCCTGCCGGTGGCGTTGGGCATCCTGTGGCTGCATTGCGCCCGTGCGATGGGCTGGGGCGCGCATGGAGTGGACTTCCCCGGCCATTTCCTGGTGGCGTTGGAAGGCCAGAACACGACCCGGCGGAGCCGCGCGGCCGAGCATCGGCAGATGATCGTGGACGTTTTCGCCGGGGGCGTGCCGTTGGCCGCGCCGGACATGCGCGACTTGCTGAAACGGGTGGAAGGTCCGGACGCCGAGTTGCGGCCCGGGGTCCTGCAACCGATGTCGAGCCGCGGCGTGCTGCTTCGCCTGCAGAACAACATCAAGAGCCGCCGGTTGGCGAACAACGACCTGTCCGGCGCCTTGTCCGCCATTGAGGACATGCTGCGCATCGCGCCGGATACCGCCATGCTTTGGCGGGAAGCCGCCTTGGTCAACCAGCACCTGGAGCACGTGGGCGCGGCGGTGCACTGCTACGAGCGTTTCCTCGATTTGGTGCCGCAGGGGGACGCGGCCCTGCGTACCCGTGCGGCAATCGACGAGCTGCGCTCCCGCCTGAACTAGTCCTTCTTCGCCGGCTTGCTGTCCTCTACATACTCGGCAGGCGCGCCCGGAGCATGGTTCGCATCCTTGCTGTGGCCGCCCAGCCCGCGTGCCGCGTCGCTGCTGCCGGTCTTGGGGTTGGGAGCGCCGGTGGTGCCGGTCACTTTGGGGTCCTGCGGTGCTTCTTCGCTCATGATTTCACCTCGATTGGTGCCCTTGTGAACGCGCAGGCAGGTCGGTGGTTCAACGCGCTCCGGCTTTGGCGCCGCGTGTCGGCATGGTCCCTGCCCTTCCATCTGCTTGGTGCAAGCGCCACATCCCCCGCATGAACCGCCGTACCTTGCTGCTCGCCCCGTTTCTGGCACCGCTTCTTGCGCCGGTCGCTGTGGCGCAGGCGCCGGCGGCCTTGTCTCCCCAGGACCGCGCCGACATCGCCCGGGTCGAAGGCTACCTGAACGGCATCCGCACGCTGCACTCCCGTTTCCGTCAAACCGCCCCAAACGGCGGCACGAGCGAGGGCCAGGCCTGGTTGGAACGGCCGGGCCGCCTGCGGTTCGAGTACGATCCGCCCAGCCCTTTCCTGCTGGTCGGCGGCCATGGCCTGCTGGTGTTCCACGACAGCCAGTTGAAGCAGACCAGCAACATCCCGCTCGGCTCGACGCCGCTGGGGTTGCTGCTGCAGGATAACCTGCGCTTGTCCGGCGATGTCACGGTGGCCGGGCTGACCCGGGCGCCGGGCCAACTGCAGGTCCGGCTGTTGCGCACCAAGTCCCCGGCCGACGGCACGCTGACCTTGATCTTCGCCGATGCGCCGCTGGCCCTGCGGCAATGGTCCGTGGTGGATGCCCAGCGGCAGGAAACCCGGATCACGCTCTACAATGTCGAGTTGGGCGGGACGTTCAACCAGAAGCTTTTCGAGTTCGTCGATCCCCGGTTTTTCCAGAACAATGTGGGCCGTGGCTAGAATGCCCTTCTTTTGCCCCGGCCGAAGCGGCATGATTGCGCGATGAAGCCGCTGGTTGGGATTTCCTGCTGCACCAAAGCGTTTGGCGTGTATGGCACGCCGAACCACGCGGCCTCCGACACCTACGTCCGCGCGGTCGATCTCGTCATGGACGCCGTGCCGGTGCTGGTGCCCGCGAACGGGGACGCCGCAGACATCGACACGCTGCTCGCCCGGCTCGACGGCATCATCCTGACCGGCAGCCGGTCCAACGTGCATCCCGCGCTGTATGGCGGCCCGCCCCATGCGGAGGGCACGCCCGAGGATGCCAAGCGGGATGCGGTCACCATGCGCCTGATCCGCGCCGCCGTCGCGGCCGGCGTGCCGGTGCTGGCGATCTGCCGCGGCTTGCAGGAGCTGAATGTCGCCCTGGGCGGCAGCCTGCACCAACGCTTGCAGGACTTGCCGGGCCGCCTTGACCATTCCACCCCGCTGCACCCGGACGCGCGGCTGCGCATCGGCAAGGCGCACGGCCTCGCGGTCGCGCCCGGCAGTTGGCTTTACCGGGTGGCACAGGCAGAGCAGATCGCCGTGAACTCCCTGCACAACCAGGGCATCGACCGGCTTGCCCCTGGCCTGGTGGCGGAAGCAACGGCGCCGGACGGCACGATCGAGGCGGTTCGGTTGCCAGGTTCCCGGGCGCTGACGGTCGGCGTGCAGTGGCACCCGGAGTATGACTTCCCAAGTGATGCCGTGTCGCGGGACATCTTCGCCGCGTTCGGCGCCGAGGTGCGCGGCCGGATGGGCAGCGCCCTGCTGGCGGCCGACTGACGCCCTAGCTCGTAGGGCGCATAAGCGAAGCGCCATGCGCCAACATGCGGCGTTGCCTGGCGGCGGAAGGCGCTGACGCTTTTCCGCCCTACGCGGCAAGCTCCACGATGCGGCGCAAATCTGCGACGAAGGCCGCGTACTCCCGTGCCTTGGCGTCCTCGTCCGGCACGCGCAGCAGGTAGGACGGATGCACCGTGATGAAGCCCGTGGTGTTGCCGCCCTTGCCGTCCGGCAGCGGCATCGGTTGCCCGCGTTCGCGGGTGATCGCGACGGCCCGGCCCAGCACCGCCCGCGCCGCCGTCGCGCCCATCATCACGGTCAGCGCCGGCTTGATCGTGGCCCGCTCCAGGTCGAGCCAGAAGCGGCAGGCGTTGATCTCGCCGGTGCCGGGCTTCTCGTGGATGCGGCGCTTGCCGCGGGGCACGAACTTGAAGTGCTTGACCGCATTGGTGACATAGACCGTTTGCCGGTCCAGCCCGGCTTCCTGCATCGCGCGGTCCAGCAGCTGCCCAGCCGGGCCGACAAAGGGACGCCCAGCCAAGTCCTCCTGGTCGCCCGGCTGCTCGCCGATCATCATGACGCGGGCGTTGGGCGAGCCTTCGCCGAACACCACCTGCGTCGCCGGCTCCCACAGCGGGCAGCGCCGGCAGTCCGCCGCTTCCCGCGCGGCCTCGTGCAGCGGGCTGCCGTGCTCGGCCGCCGGCGGCGCGACGATACGGGACGGACGCGGGTCTGAGAACACGGGCTGCTCCACCATGCTGTCCACGCGGCCCGACGCCGTGCGGATCAATTCAGGAATCGCGGCGGCTTCCGGAAGGTTGCGCCAGTATTTCTGCGGCATCTCCGCCCGCATCGCGCCGACCTTGAGCCGGGCGGGGTTGAAGATGCTGCTGTAATACGCCCGCCAATACGCTTCCAGGCGGTCGTCGTCCGGCACCTCGGACGGCGAGGCGCCCACGTCGAAACGCAGCGCCTCTCCATCCCAGTGCGCGCTGCGGTAGGGCGTCAGGATGGACCAAATCATCGTGGCGAAGCGCCGGGCGAAGAACGGCGCGTTGGCCTCGACGATGTAGTGCTCCGGCTCGAACCAGCTTACGTAGCGGGTGCCCTCGGGTTCCGTGACCTCGCGGAACCGCACGAAGGCGCGCATCTTGTGGGTGTCCCGCCGCACCGCCTGGGCCAGGCGCTGCGCGCGCTGCACCTCGGGATCGGTGGTCATCTCCAGGATGTGCTTCTCGCCGCGGTGGGCGCGCCAGATCAGGCGGTAGAGCAAGGCGAACCGCTCGGGGTCGCGCGCCTGGATCACCGTTTCCGCCAGCGTCACCAGGGCGCGCGGCACGGTGAAGCCGCCCGGCGGCGCGGCGATGGCCTCATCCTCGGGTTCGGCGAACAGGTCGCTGACGTTGCGCACGGACCAGACCACATCGTCCGGCGCTGCGTCGGAGAGCGCCAGCGCCCGCGCCGCGGCACGCCACCCGGCCCAATCGACCTCGTGCGCCAGGACGACCGATTTCACGCGAACATCTCCAGCTGCGCGGGCTTGGGCACGAGGCGCTGCGCCAGCCGCGCGCTGTCCAGCAAGCCGCCGGGCTGGTAGTCCAGCGCGACCACGAACGGCGCCACCTTGTCCATCGGCATACGCAGCCGGGCCAGGTCGTCCATGCGCAGCCGCCGGTGCCGCCGGGCCTGCAGCAGCTTGTCTACCGACTTCACGCCCATGCCCGGCACCCGCAGCAGCTGCTCCCGCGTCGCCGTGTTCACGTCCATCGGGAACTGCTCCCGGTGCTGCAATGCCCAGGCAAGCTTCGGGTCCATCGACAGGTCCATGTTGCCGGCGGCGTCCAGCGCCAGCTCGTCCGCCTTGAACTCGTAGAACCGCATCAGCCAGTCGGCTTGGTACAGCCGGTGCTCCCGCAGCAGCGGCGCGCGCTTAGGCGGCAGGATGGCGCTCGCGTTGGGGATGGGGCTGAACGCCGAGAAGTAGACTCGGCGCAGCCCGTAGTTGCTGTACAGGTTGGTGCTTTGCGCCAGGATCTTGCGGTCCGAGCTGTCATCGGCGCCGACGATCATCTGCGTGCTTTGCCCGGCCGGCGCGAACCGCACGGCCTTCTTCTCAGCCTTCGCCTCGTCGATGCGCAGCCTCATGCGGCCCATGCTGCGGCGGATGCTCGGCATGTCCTTCTCGGGCGCCAGCCGCGCCAGCCCGTCCTCCGTCGGCATCTCCACGTTGATGCTCAGCCGGTCGGCATACCGCCCGGCCTCCAGCAGCAGTTCCGGCGAGGCGTCCGGGATGGTCTTCAGGTGGATGTAGCCGCGGAAGCCGTGCTCCTCGCGCAGCGTCTTCGCCACCCGGACCACCTGCTCCATCGTGTAGTCCGGGCTGCGGATGATGCCGGAGCTGAGGAACAAGCCCTCGATGCAGTTGCGGCGGTAGAAGCCGAGCGTCAGGGTCACGACCTCCTCGACGGTGAACCGCGCCCGCTGCACGTTGGAGGACCGCCGGTTGATGCAGTACAGGCAGTCATAGATGCAGCTGTTGGTCAGCAGGATCTTCAGCAGGGAGATGCAGCGCCCGTCCGGCGCGTAGGCGTGGCAGATGCCCATGCCCTCGGTCGAGCCGACGCCCGTCTTCTCCCCTAGGGAGCTGCGGGTAACGGTGCCGCTCGAAGCGCAGGACGCATCGTACTTTGCCGCGTCGGCCAAGATCTTGAGCTTCGCCAACAGGTCCATAGAACGTTTGTTCTCCATCAACCGAAACTAAGCAACAGCGGCGAATGTTCAACCCGCCCGGGCCGGCCTATGCTGCGGCATGACTGCTCATTCCCTGGATTACACGGCCATCGGCGCCGCGAGTTCCCCGGCTTTCTCGTGCGACGGGCGGACCCTGTTCCACCTCCGCGGCGCCGGGCTGGCACAGGTGTGGGCGCTGCGGATCGAGGACGGCCAGTCCTGGCCGCTGACCGCCCACGACGAGAAGGTGGCCCTGCTGCGCCGCGCGCCCGGCGATGACCGGCTGATCTACGGCATCGACGCCGGCGGCGACGAGCGCCAGCAGCTTTGGCTGCTGCAGGACGGGCACTCGCGCCCGCTCACGACGGCACCCGAGGTGATCCACGGCTTCGGCGCGTGGTCCCCGGACGGCAGCCGCATCAGCCTGACTGCCAACGACCGGGACCCGGCGCATTTCGACGTGCTCGTGATGGACCCGGCCACCGGGGAGCGCACGCGGCTGTTGGAGGGCACGCATGAGGTCTCTGCCGCGGCCTGG
Source organism: uncultured Acetobacteraceae bacterium (assembly GCA_937858325.1). Lineage (GTDB taxonomy): Bacteria > Pseudomonadota > Alphaproteobacteria > Acetobacterales > Acetobacteraceae > CAHJXG01. The sequence goes on along the minus strand of CALMAB010000764.1, from coordinate 912 downwards.
CACCCCGAGGGCGACCGGCTGATCGCGGTCCTGGACAGGAACAGCGGCGACCAGCGGCCGATGGTCCTCCATCTGGACGGCGCCGTGCAGCCCGTGCCGCGGGCGGCGCCCGCGCGCTACGCCAGCCTGCGCTGGACGGCGGACGGCGTGGCGATGATGGGCCTGACCGACGCCGGGCGCGACGAGATGGCGCTGTGCCGCATCGACCCGGCCACCGGCGAAACGACGCCGATATTTGCCCCGCCGGGTCGCGACGTGGAGGCCTGGGCGCTTTCGCCCGGCGGCGCCCTGCTCGCCACGGTGGAGAACGACCGCGGCTATGCCCTGCTGCGCGTGGGACCCCCGGACGGCGAGCGGCCCGTGGTGGCCGGCCTGCCGCGCGGGGTCGTGGCCGATCCCGCCTGGTCGCCGGATGGCACCACCCTCGCCATCACCGCCGCGTCCCCGACCGAGCCGCCGGGCCTGTGGCTTTGGCAGGACGGCGCAGTGCGCCCGGTGTCGCGCCCGGACTGCGGGCTGCCCGTGCAAGACTTCAGCTTGGTTGAATGGGACAGCATCGACGGCCGCACGATTCCCGGCTGGCTCGCGATGCCGCCCGGCCCGGTTCCGCCCGGCGGCCACCCCGCGGTGGTCTGGGTTCACGGCGGCCCGGCGTCCCAAGCCCGCGCCACTTTCCGCCCCGACATGCAGGCCCTGCTGGCCCAAGGCTACGCCGTGCTGATGCCCAACGTGCGCGGCAGCACCGGCTACGGCCGCGCCGCGATGGAAAGCGATGACCGGGAGCACCGCCTGCTGTCCGTGCACGACCTCGCCGCCGGCGCCCGATGGCTCGCCGCCCGCCCAGACATCCACCCGGTGCGCATCGCCGTCATGGGCCAGTCCTACGGCGGCTACATGGTGCTCGCCGCCATC
>CALMAB010000763.1 GCA_937858325.1 uncultured Acetobacteraceae bacterium | reverse complement strand
GCTGGTGAACCGCGCCGCCGCGGGCCGCGCGGTGGACGCCGCCGCCGGGCAGATCGCCTTCCCGCCGCGTCCCGTCACCGCCGGCTGGTTCGCCGATTGGGCGGCGGAGGCCGCGCAGGCGCTCGTCACGCCAGGCGCCGACGCCGTGCTGCACACGACGCTTGACGCCCGGCTGCAGCGGGCCGCCGAGTCGCGGCTCATTGCCGTGCTTGACGGCCCCGGCGCCTCGGCGGGGGTGGGGCAGGGGGCCGTGGTGGTGATGGACTCCGCAAGCGGCGCCGTGCGCGCGATGGTCGGCGGGCGGGACTGGCGTGCCAGCCCCTTCAACCGCGCGACTGCCGCCCGGCGCCAGCCCGGCTCGGCGTTCAAGCCCATCGTCTGGCTTGCCGCCCTGGAGCACGGCCTGCGCCCGGAGGACACCGTGCTGGACGCGCCGCTGCGCATCGGCGGCTGGTCGCCGCAGAACTTCGACGGCGCGTTCCACGGCACGGTGACGTTGGAAGAGGCGCTGGCGCAATCCATGAACACGGCGGCGGTCCGGGTCATGCAGGGAGCCGGCGGCCCGCGCGCCGTCATCGCGGTGGCACGGCGCCTCGGCATCGCCGGCAGCCTGCCCGACGACCTGTCCTTGGCGCTCGGCACCGGCGAGGTCGGCTTGCTGGAGCTGTCCACGGCCTATGCCACCCTGTTCAACGGCGGCCGCGCCGTGACGCCGCACGCCATCGACGCGGTCGAGGCCGACCGGCACACCACGCGTGCGCCGCACCCCGGCGGGGACCGCGTGGTCGATCCCGACCTGGCTGCGGGCATGACGCGCATGATGGCGGCCGTGGTGTCCCGCGGCAGCGGGCGGGCAGCGGCGGTGCCGGGCAGATTGACGGCCGGCAAGACCGGGACGACGCAGGACTACCGCGACGCCTGGTTCGTGGGCGCCGTGGGCGGCACCGTCATCGGCGTTTGGCTGGGCAACGACGATGGCCGCCCCATGAAGGCCGTGTCCGGCAGCGGTCTCCCGGCACGGCTGTTCCGGGACATCGCCTCGGAGTTGCGTTAGGCGCTTGCGGCTATGGCAATCCACCAGCCTGCAGCTTGTCAAGGCTGGCTTGGTTCGTCAGCTCGTAAGCGTCGGCCAGCAACGTGAGCCGGGCGGTGTTCGGCAGCTTGCGGAAAGCCTCGAGCAGCAGGAACTCTTCATTCGAAGGAGCGGGGGCGGGCGCGGCGTCGCTGCCTTCCAGCAACATGCCGATCGGCACGTTCAGCGTCTGCGCCAGCCGGATCAGCCGCGACGTTTCCGGAAAGCAGGTGCCCCAAATCCAGGCATGCACGGCGACCCGCGACACGTGCATGGTCCGCGCCAAGCCGGCCTGCGTCAGCTTCCGCTCCGCCATGATGCGGCTCAGGTTGTGGCGAAACCGGTCGCGGGACGGATCAGACCGTGGCTCCGCTTCATCGGGCCAGCCGCTCAGCACCATCGGCTGCGGCTGGTCCGTCAAGGCCGGCCCAGTTCCTGCGGCCCCAGGGGCGCAAGCCAACTTAGCCCGTTTGGTTTGGCTCGGCATCCCACGAAACTCCCACCGTCTGCCTCACGTTCCTGTGACACCTTATACCATCGTTGCGCTATCGGTATATAGGATATTCTATTCATAGGTTTGTGACCGCCGGCGCGGTGACGTTAAACGGCCTCGCTGCCCTGGCCGGCTCAGGCATGGGCAGGCCGCGGTACAGGCCAGCGTCAACCCGGCTGGACCGGTCCCAGCGTGCCGTCAAAGGCCGCCGCCCACGCTTGGAACATCGCGTGCTGGTTGAAGTCTCGTTCCGCCTTGGCGCGATTGGCCGCGCCCAGCACCCGGCGCAGCCCGGCTTGCTCCAACAGCGCCCGCAAGGCCGCCGCCAGCGCCGCGTCCTCGGGCGCAGTCACGCAAGGCGCGTTGGCCGCCGCCAGCATCGAACGGGTATCGCCCACATCGGTCGCCACCACCGGCAACCCGGCCGCCATGGCTTCCAGCAGCGACAAGGGCATCTGCTCCGTGTCGGAAGACATGGCGAACACGTCCAACTGCTTGAAGAGTTTTGCAGGATCAGCGACGTGCCCGGCGAAACGGACACGGCCTGCGATGCCAAGCTCCCGCGCCAAGCCTTCCAGGGCCGGGCGTTCCGGGCCGCCGCCGGCGATGACGAGGCAGGCCGGCCCGTCCGGCGCTGCCAATGCGAAGGCGCGCAGCAGCCGGGCGATGTTTTTCTCCGGCCGCAGCGCCGCGACGGTGCCGACCACCGGACCAGGCCACACGCCCGGCTCTGGCGGCCCGGCGAACCGCGCGAGGTCGATCCCGTTCGGCACGTAGCGCAACTGTCTTGTGTCCAGGCGCCAGACGCCGGTTGCGATCTCCCACAAGGTGCGGGACGGCAGCACGACGGTGCGCCGATGCAGGACGAGGCGCCGCAACCGCGCCCGGCGCGGCAACCGGCCGCTTCGGTCGTCCGGACCGAACCCGTCCTCGACGTGTACCTGGCGCACGGCCGGGGCCAGGTTGGCGACGGACCATTCGATGCTGCCCCAGTTGCTGGTCACCAGCAGGTCCGGCCGCAGCCGCTGCAGCACGCGCCGGAAGCGCAGGATGTTGCCCAGCGTGTCGCCCTTGCGCACCGCGACGGACGGGAACTCGACGTCGAGCGCCGGGTCCAGCCGTTCCCGGCAGGACAGGTCGCCGTCCATCGCGATGATCGCGTGCCGCCACCGCCGGCCGAAATGGTTGGCGATGGCGGCGAACCGCACCTGCACGCCGCCCACCGCGAAGGTGGGGAACACGTGCAGGATCAGCGGCGGGCTGGTTGTTTGCGGCATGATGGCCTTCGCGCAGTGTGTGACGGCGTATCGCTATCGCGCTGAGGTTGCAAGAGTAGCTTCTCTGCAACTCAAATCTGGAAATCATCAGCAACCCCGAAGCGTCCAGCAGATGCCGCTTGGGATTTGTTGCTTTATCAATTATATCTCCGAGCGAAACGCGATCACGGGGGCGCCCGGTCCGCGTCAACTGTTCTTGGCCCTGTGCCGCCCTTTGTCGCTTGGAACCCCTGACGATGCCTGGCGCCCAAGCCGTGCCGAATGCCGCCCGGAACAGCTTGCGGGGCGTGTTCCAGCATTCCGCGCTGTATGCGTTCGGCAACGTCGCCAGCCGGGTCGTCGCGTTCCTGGCGATCCCGTTCTACTCGCGCTTCCTGTCGCCCGCGCAGTACGGGCTGATCGAGCTGATCGAGCTGAGCACCCAGACCGTGGCCATCGCCTTCGGCCTGCAAGCCATCGGCACCGCAATGACCCGGCTGTATCACGACCAGGCCTCGCCGGAAGCGGAGCGCAGCGTGGCGTCCACCGCGCTGGTTGCCACCGCGGTGCTGAGCGGGGGCGTGGCGGTCCTGAGTATCGCCGCCTCCGGGGCGATCAGCCGTGCGGTGTTCCACACCGACGCCTGGGCCACGCTGCTGCAGGCGGCGTTCCTTGCCATGTTCTTCGCCAGCACGGTCGAGGTCGTGCTGGTTTACGAGCGGATGCGGGGCCATGCGTGGTTCTACCTCGCCTACTCCCTCGTCATGCTGTGCTTCAACCTCCTGCTGAACATCCTGTTCATCGGCGGGCTTGGCGCGGGCGTGTGGGGCTTCGTGTCCAGCAAGCTCATCACGAGCATCGGCGGCGCCGGCTTCCTGGCGTGGCGGCTGCGGCGGGAGGTGGGCTGGCATTGGCGCGGCGCCTACGTGCCGGAATTCGTCCGGTTCAGCGCGCCGCTGATCCTGTCTGGCTTGTCGTACTTCGCCATCCACTTCTCCGACCGGTTCTTCCTGTCCTCGGCCGTATCGCTGGCGGAGCTTGGGCGGTATGCGCTCGCCTACCGTTTTGCCATGATGGTCAACGCCTTGGTCGGCGACAGCTTCGCGAAAAGCTGGACCGTGTCGCTTTACCGCCATGCCAACGACCCCGGATGGCAGGAGCAGTTCGCGCAGGTCGCCGCATACTTCACCTTTGCCGTGGCGTTGGCCGGCTTCGCCATCGCGGTGTTCGGTCCCGAACTGCTGCGCGTCATGGTGCCTGCGAGCTTCTTCCCCCCGGGGCTGCTGCTGCCGGTCCTGGTGCTGGCCTACGTCGTGCGGGACGTTGCGGATTTCTTCCGCAGCCTGCTGCTGATCAACAAGCGGTCGGCTTGGGTCGGCAAGGTCGCGCTCGCCGCGGCCGTGCTGAACCTGCTGGCCAACATGCTGCTGATCCCGGCCTATGGCGTTTACGGGGCGGCTTGGGCGACCTTGCTGACCTGGTCCGGCTACCTTGTCGTTTGCTGGATCGCCGCGGATCGGGAGCACCGCTTGCCGGTTCGCGTCGCCTCCTACGTCCGCCTGCTGGGCTTGACGGTTGTGGCCTACGCCGCCGCGGTCACGATCCATGCCGATGGCTTTGCGGTGCAGGTGGCGCTCGACGGCGCTGCCATCGCGCTGTTCGCCGTCGCTGCCGCCGCAGTGTTCCTTTCTGCAGCCGAACGGCAGGCTGTTGTTCGCCAGGTGGTCAGCGCCGTCGCGGGAATCGCGAGGGGTAGGCCTGCATAGGCCGGGCACGGACAGGGGGACACTTGGGCGGCCGTGCCGCGTGGGGCAATCTTGCCCTGTCAGGCGATGGGCTGCGCGGCCGGCTGCTGGACGGGTTGCGGCGTGCGGCGCAGCCCGCACAGCGCCTGCAGGATGTCGGCGTCGTCGCACACGCCCTCGAACCGCTCCCCCGACGCCAGCAGCACCGGATGGCCGCTCGCTTGGCGCAGTTGCACCATCAGGCGCAGCGGGAAGCTGTGCGGCACGACCAAGAGGCCCGGCGGCACGCGCTGCCCGGCGTCGTAGCCGTGGAGCGGCGTCACCGCCAGCGTCTCGCTTCCCAGGAATGCCTGGTCCGGACGGCCGCGGCCGTCGAGCGTCAGGCGGTAGCGCCGGTCAGGGTCCAGCCACACGCCGCCGCCTTCCCGGTGCAGCGCGTGGCTGGGCCGCATCACCGTTTCCGCCCGGAGCACGGTGAGCGGGTTCAGGTGACGGACGAACTGCGCCACGTAGTCGTCGGCCGGGCGCAGCACGATGTCCTCGGCGGTGCCGGTCTGCACGATCCGGCCGCCTTCCATGATGGTGATGCGGTTGCCGATCTTCACGGCCTCGTCGAGGTCGTGGCTGACGAACAGGATGGTCTTCTTCACCTCCGCTTGCAGGTCGAGCAGCTCGTCCTGCAGCTTGCCGCGGATCAACGGGTCGAGCGCGGAGAACGGCTCGTCCATCAGCAGGATGTCGGCGTCGGTGGCGAAGGCCCGCGCCAGGCCGACGCGCTGCTGCATTCCGCCGGACAGCTCGTGCGCGTAGCGGTCGGCCCATTGGTCGAGGCCCACCAGGCCGAGCTTCTCATCCACCGCCCGGCGCCGCTCCGCCAAAGGCACGCCGCGCAGTTCCAGGCCGAGGCCGACGTTCTCCCGCACGGTGCGCCACGGCAGCAGGGCGAACTGCTGGAACACCATGGCGACGCGCATCAGCCGGGTGCGGCGTAGCGTGGCGGCATCGCAGGAGGCGAGGTCCACCGTGCCCTCGGCGCCATCAAGCAGCACCTGGCCGCGCGTCACCTTGTTCAAGCCGTTCGCGGCGCGCAGCAGCGTGGACTTGCCGGACCCGGACAGGCCCATCAGCACCGAAATCTCGCCCGGCGCCACGGCCAGGTTGGCGCCGCACACCCCGGCGACCACGCCGGTGTCCCGCAGGATGTCGGCCCGGGTGCGCCCTCCGTCCACCATGCGCAGCGCCGCTTCCATGCGCGCCGCTTTCCGACGCGCCGACCCGGCCTCGAACAGCACATCGACGGCGCGGAACTCGATGGCGGGCGGCATCACGCGCGTTCCCGCTCGGCCGGGCGGCACACCCGGTCCAGGATGATCGCCAGCAGCACGATCACCAGCCCGGCCTCGAACCCGGTATCGACCCGCACCGTGTTGAGCGCCCGCACCACCGGCACGCCGAGTCCGCCCGCGCCGACCAGCGCCGCGATGACCACCATGGACAGGCTCAGCATGATGCACTGGGTAATGCCGGCCAGGATCATCGGCCGGGCGCTCGGCAGCTCCACCTTCCACAGCAGTTGGCGCCGCGTGGCGCCGAACGACTCGCCGGCCTCGATCAACGGGCGCGGCACGGAGGTGATGCCGAGGTGGGTCAGGCGGACCGGGGCGGGCAAGGAGAAGATCACCGTCGAGATCAGCCCCGGCACGGCGCCCAGCCCGAACAGCACCAGCGTCGGGATCAGATAGACAAAGGTCGGCAGCGTCTGCATCAGGTCGAGCGCCGGGCGGATGGCGCGGAACAGCCAGGGCCGGTGCGCCGCCGCGATGCCGAGCGGCACGCCGAGCACGGTGGAGACCAGGGCGGACGACAGCACGAGCGACAGCGTTTCCATCGTTTCCTGCCAGTAGCCCTGGTTCAGGATGAACAGCAGCGCCAGAGTCACGAACAGCGTGAGCTGCCAGGAGCGGCGCAGCGCGTAGGCAAGGACCGCCACCAGCAGGATCAGCAACGGCTTCGGCAGCCAAACCAGGGCCGTGGTCATCCCGTCGATCACGAAGCGGACGCCGTTCGAGAGGGCATCGAAGAACCCGGCGCCATGCGTCTTGAGAAGCTCGATGCCGGACGCGATCCAGGCGCCCACGGGGAGCTTGTTGTCGCTCATCCAATCGTCGAACTGTTCCATGGCGCCCTCCTCTACTGAGCCGTCAGGGCTGTCCTGGCCAGCCCGCAATCTTAATCAGCGATCCAGCACCGTGGGAAGCGCCCTTGTTTTCCGTATAAGCGCCTGCATGGGACATCCGCGAGAGCGACCCTGCGCGCGCATGGGATGTCTGCATGGGCGCAGGCGGGCGCTTGAAGGGATCAGCGCCTTTAATTTGCCACCAAGTGAGCCTCCCCTCGGTGTCATGTTAACGTCAGGCTTGGGCCGCAAGAACGGCTGTACAATGATCGGGCGTCACACGCGTTCCAATGCGTTTGCTTGACGCTGGACCGCGTTGAGCCGGATTGAGGAGAAACATGGCGGAGGTTTATGACTATGTGATCGTTGGTGCCGGCTCGGCCGGGTGCGTCCTGGCGAACCGGCTGACGGAGGACGGCACGGCCAGGGTTCTGCTGTTGGAATACGGCGGTTCCGACTCCTCGGTGTTGATCCAGATGCCGAGCGCGCTGTCCATTCCGATGAACATGCCGAAATACGACTGGTCCTACGAAACCGAGCCGGAGCCGCATCTGGGCGGGCGCCGGCTGCACACGCCGCGGGGCAAGGTGCTGGGCGGCTCCTCGTCCATCAACGGCATGGTATACGTGCGCGGCAACCCGCTGGATTTCGACCGGTGGGAGGAAGAGGGCGCAGCCGGCTGGAGCTTCAAGCACGTGCTGCCGTACTTCCGCCGGGCCGAAACGCTGGAGGAAGGCGGCGACGAGTACCGCGGCGACGCCGGGCCGTTGCACACACGTTACGGTACGCTAGAAAATCCGCTGCACGCCGCTTGGCTGGAAGCAGCGCAACAGGCCGGCTATCCCGCGACCGCGGACTACAACGGCCACCAGCAGGAGGGGTTCGGCCGGATGGGCATGACGGTGCACAACGGCCGCCGATGGAGCGCCGCCAGTGCCTACCTCAAGCCGGCCCTGTCTCGCCCCAACCTGTCCGTCGTCACCCATGCCCTCGCCTCCGCGGTGCTGTTCGAGGGACGGCGCGCCGTCGGCGTCCGCTACCGGCGCGGCGATTCGAACCACCTGGCCCGGGCACGGCGCGAGGTGATCTTGTGCGGCGGTCCCATCAACTCGCCGCAGCTCCTGAAGCTTTCAGGCGTCGGCCCGGCGCAGGAACTGGCCCAGCATGGCATCCCGCTGGTGCACGACTTGCCCGGCGTGGGGGAGAACCTGCAAGACCACCTGGAATTCTACTTTCAGGTCGCGTGCAAGGAGCCGGTAACGCTGTATTCGGTCATGAATCCTTGGTCGAAGGCGATGATCGGCGCTCGCTGGGTGCTGCGCCATGACGGGCTGGGCGCCACCAACCATTTCGAAAGCTGCGGTTTCATCCGCAGCCGCGCCGGCATCCGCTGGCCGGACATCCAATACCATTTTCTTCCCGTGGCGGTGACGTATGACGGCAAGGTCAAGGCGTCCGGCCACAGCTTCCAGGCGCATGTCGGCCCGATGCGGTCAAAGAGCCGAGGCCGGGTGTCCCTGACCGCGGCCGACCCGCGGGCGAAGCCGAGCATCCGGTTCAACTACATGAGCCATCCCGACGATTGGGCGGAGATGCGCGCCTGCGTGCGGCTGACCCGGGAAATCTTCGCCCAGCCGGCGTTCGAGCGGTTCCGCGGCAAGGAGCTGCAGCCCGGCGCCGGCGTGCAAACGGACGAGCAGATCGACGCCTTCATCGCGCAGAAGGTCGAGAGCGCCTACCACCCGGCCGGCACGTGCCGGATGGGCCGCGTGGATGACCCGATGGCGGTGGTGGACCCGGAAACCCGCGTGATCGGGCTGGAAGGGCTGCGGGTGATCGACAGCTCGATCATGCCCTTGGTCACCACCGGCAACCTGAACGCGCCGACCATCATGATCGGCGAGAAGGGTGCCGACCATGTGCTGGGACGCGCGCCGCTCGCCGCGTCCAACAGCCCGGTTTACGAGGCAGAGAACTGGAAGGTGGCGCAGCGCTAAAGCTGCGCCGCCGCGCGCTCAAGCAGCCCGTGCACATACGCCGCGAAGGAGCGCCAAACCTCCACGTGGAACCGTGCCGCGTCCTGCCGCCAGAGCACGATCTCCGCCTTGCCGAACACGGTCCGGGTACACATGCCAACCGGGAAGGCCGTTGGGTGCAGATCCAGCGGGCAGCCCGCCGCGAGCACGTCCGCTGCACCCACCCCTTCCAGCACCAGCCCGACTTGGCGGTGCCCGATGTCCACCACCGAAGCGCCGGGAACCGCGGTGTCCGCATCCAGCGTGCCCGGCGGCGCCAGCAGCAGCCATTCGTCCGGCCCGAGCCAAAGCGCCGAGCGCCCGTCCGCTTCCGCGGCCCGGCACGGCTGCGTCG
>CALMAB010000762.1 GCA_937858325.1 uncultured Acetobacteraceae bacterium | reverse complement strand
CCCCGCGACCGCGCCATGCTGGAAAGCATCTTCACCCGGGACCGCCCGGGCACGACCGACCCCGAGGTCGTCCGGGCCTTTGTGGACAAGGAGATGGTCAACGGCGACAGCGTGCCCACCGGCACCTACCTCGACATGACCGCCCACCTTCCGCTCGTGGACCCGGCGCGGGTGCTGTGTCCGGTGCTGCTGGCCCGCGGCGAATATGACGGCATCTCGACGCTTGAGGACCTGCAGGCCTTCTTCGCCAAGCTGCCGAACGGCGACCGCCAGTTGTCGGTCATCAAGGGCGCGGCCCATTCGGTGATCGTCAGCCGCAGCCACAAGGCGTTCCAGCACGTCGTCCAGGCGTTCCTGTCCATGCCGGACACCCCCGCCACCGGCTGATCCGCCCGGCCGCGCCATCCGCGCCACGAAGGAGGGTTTCACCATGCCCTGCACAGTTCGCCGCACGCTTCTGTCGGCTACGATCCTTGCCGGCGCTTGGGCGGCGCTCCTGCCCGCCGCCGCCCGCGCCCAGGCCAGCCCGCCGCCCTCCATCGGCGCGGCTGACATCGGCGGCACCGTGGCCACCCCGCAAGGCCCGGAGGCCGGCGTCTGGGTCATCGCCGAGACGACCGACCTGCCGACCAAGTTCGCCAAGATCGTCGTGACCGACGACGCCGGACGCTACGTCATCCCCGACCTGCCGAAGGCACGCTACAAGGTTTGGGTCCGCGGCTACGGCCTGGTTGACTCGCGCCGGGTCGATGGCGAGCCTGGCAGAACGCTCGACCTGTCCGCCACCCCGGCGCCGACGCCCGCGGCCGCTGCCAAGTACTATCCGGGCATGTGCTGGTATTCGATGCTGCACATCCCCGCGGCCGATCAGTTCCCAGGCACCGGCGACGCGGGCAATGGCATCCCGAGCTTCATGAAGACCCAGGCCGCCTGGATCGACACCGTGAAGAACTCCTGCCAGTCCTGCCATGCCTTGGGCAGCGAGAACATCCGCTCGCCCAAGGTGAAGCTGCTCGGCGACGCCAACTCCACCGACATGTGGACCCGCCGCATCCAGTTCGGCCAGGCGATGACCGGCATGGCGACCTCCATCGCCCGCCTCGGCCCGGACAAGGGCCTGTCGCTTTACGCCGACTGGACCGACCGCATCGCTGCGGGCGAGCTGCCGGCGTCGGGGCCGCCGCGGCCCGTCGGGCCGGAGCGGAACATGGTCGTCAGCCTTTGGGACTGGAGCAAGCCCACCGCCTACATGCACGACGCCATTTCCACCGACAAGCGCCACCCCACGGTCAACGCCCACGGCTTCATCTACGGCTCCCCGGAAGAATCAACCGACGACGTGCCGGTGCTCGATCCCGTGGCCAACAGGACCTGGACGATCAGGCACCCTTACTCGCCGGGCACGCCCAGCGCCGAGGATGACCCTATGGGGCCTTCCGCGTTCTGGGGCGACGAGCCGATCTGGACCGGCCACACCAGCAACCACAACCTGATCCTGGACGAGCAGGGCCGCCTTTGGTTCGCCGCGCGCCACCGCCCGCCGGAGGACCCCGGCTATTGCCGGAAAGGCTCCGGCCTGCCGTCCGCGGAGGTTGCGCCGCTTGAAACTTCCGGGCGGCAGTTGTCGCTCTACGACCCCAAGACCGAGAAGTTCACACTGATCGATACCTGCTTCGGCACGCATCACCTGTACTTCGGCCATGACGCCAACAACACGCTGTGGACCAGCTACGGCCCGCCCTCCGGCCCCGTCATCGGCTGGCTGGACACCAAGAGGTTCCTCGAAACCGGCGACGCCAAGACGGCGCAGGGTTGGGCGCCGATGGTCGTGGACGTGCCCGGCTGGGGCAAGCGGGGCGACTACGCCGAGACTGGCCAGCCCACGGACCCCGCCCGGCAGAAGCGCGTCCTGGCCGGGCTTTACGGCGTCCAGCCCAGCCCCACCGACGACACGGTTTGGGGCCAGTCCATGGATGTCGGCTTTTCCCGCATGGACCAGCCCAGCTTCCTCGTCCACTTCATCCCCGGTCCCGACCCCACCCACACCGGCCTCACCGAGCTGTTCCAGCCGCCCGAGGGCGCGTTCGGCGCCCGCGGCATCGACGTGGACACGAAAGGCCTCGTTTGGACCGCCCTGTCGAGCGGCCACCTAGCCAGCTTCGACCGCACGAAGTGCAAGGAACCGCTCAAGGGCCTGACCGCCGTGACCGGCCAGCAGTGCACGGAGGGCTGGACGCTTTACCGCTTCCCCGGCCCGCAGTTCGGCGGCGTCGATGAGCGCGGCAGCGCCAACCACGCTTATTACGTTTGGGTGGACCGCTTCAACACGTTCGGCCTCGGCGAAAACGTGCCCATGGCCATGACGAACGGCGGCGAGGCCATCACCGCCCTGGTCGATGGCCGGTTCCTGACCTTCCACGTGCCCTACCCCGCCGGGTTCTTCACCAAGAACGTCGATGGCCGGATCGACGACCCGGGCGCCGGCTGGAAGGGCCGCGGCCTTTGGACCACCTCCGGCACCCGTACGGTGTTCCACAACGAGACCGGCAAGGGCGAAAGCCCCCGCGTTTACAAGATCCAGCTCCGCCCCGACCCGCTGGCGCGTTGACCGAAGACCCTCTTAGGCGGCCTTGTTCATCAGCGCCGTCTCCCGCTCGGCCATGGCGGCCGGCAGCTCGCGGCGGATGAAATAGGCCGGGTCCTTGCGCTGGCGGATCAGCGTCGGGATGATCTCCTTGTAGGCGGCCCAGACACTTGGATACACGTAGGGCAGGTCCGCCCGGATCGCCGCGTGCAATTCCGGCAGCTTGTGGTAGGGCACCATCGGAAACATGTGGTGCTCGATGTGATGGTTCATGTTCCAATACAGGAACCGCAGCACGGGGTTCATCATCACGGTGCGCGAGTTCAGCCGATGGTCCAGCACGTCCTCGGCCAGCCCGGCGTGCTGCGTCAGCCCGGTGAACATGTGGAACCAGGCGCCGTAAAACGACGGCAGGCCGACCAGCATCGCCGGCAGCACGCTGCCCGTGAAAACGCAGCACAGGGCCACGCCGGCGTAGATGGCGAGCCAAATCCGGGCCTCGCGGCCAACCTTTCGCCGCTCCGTTTCGGGAATGAAGCTCGCCTCCGCCGCACTCAGCCGGCCGCAGGCATTGCGGAAAACGCCCGCCAGCTCCTTGGTCCCGTTCTTCAGCGCGAAGAGGTTCAGGCCCAGGTCAAGGAAGCTCGGCGGGCGCGGCACGGCGATCTCCGGGTCGCGGCCGACGATGATGGTGTCGCTGTGGTGCCGGCTGTGGCTCCAGCGCCAGACGGTGGGCCGGCGCAGCACCATGAAGGAGGCGATCTGGTAAAGGGCGTCGGCCATCCAGCGGGTCTTGAACGCCGTGCCGTGGCCGGCCTCGTGCCAGCGCGCGTCGGAGGAGCCGCCGTAAAGCGTGCCGTAGGCGGCGAAGACCGGGACGGCCCACCAGGTGCCCCATGCGGCGACCCCGAGCGCGCCGGAGCACAGGATAAGGCCGAACCAGAGGGCGGTGTCGCGCAGCGCCGGGCCGTCGCTTCGCGCCATCAGTTCCTTCATCTGCTTGCGCGGAATTTGGGCCGCATACCACTTTGCCCCGGCCAGGCCGCTATCCACGGCCTGCTCCGCGGTCTCGCCGAGAAGGCTGTAATCCCTGGTGATCGCCTTGGATGCCACCGCAGACCCTCCCTGAGTTCACGTTTGGTGAATAGCAGACCTGCCCGTCCGCCCCATGCCGGCTCCTGATGGGTTTGCATCATTCGTCTTTCGGCTCTGGCGTAGATTTCCGTCCGTGAGCTTCGGGCACCGTGCGGAACGAACGGAGGCTCCGCTGGCCGATTGGTGGGAAGGCATGACCGTAGAGGCGACGCGATGCCGCGGCGGGAACCGACGGTGAACGGCGGATCCCTGTTTTTGATGCGGCAGCCGGACGTGCGGACCGGGAAGCCACGCCGCGCAACAGCCAGTCCATCCCGCCGAAGCTGGCCGGTCAGCCCGGGACGACGAAGCGCCGCGCCTGCGTGTCGTAGTCGTCGTAGCCCAGGGTGGCGCGAAGCTCGGCCGGGCTGAGCGCGGTCGCGGCCTCGGCCTGCCCGGCGCCGATCGCGGCAAGCCCGGCCTTGATCGCCGCGGCGACCGGGGACAGCAGCGCGGTCGGGTAGGTGCCGATCTTGAGGCCCAGCTCCGCGGCGCGCGCCTGCGCCGGCGTTTCGCGCGGGGTGCCCGGGGACAGCACGGCGAAATGCGGCCGTCCCTTCCCTGCCGCCACCGCCCGGCGGACTTCATCCTCGTCGCCCGGCGAATCAAGGAACAAGATGTCCGCGCCCTCATCGGCGAACATCTCGATCCGCGCCAGGGCCTCATCGATGCCCGCGGTCGGACGGCAATCCGTCCGCGCCATGATCAGCACGCCGGAGTCCCGGGCGGCCTCCACGGCCGCGCGGACCTTCATGCGCGCGTCTTCCCGGGGCAGGCAGGGCTTGCCCGCTGCGGTCAGCATACGCGGCGTGATCTTGTCTTCGATCAGGACGGCTGCCGCCCCCGCCCGGCCGTAGGCGCGAACGGTGCGCTGCACGTTCATCGCGTTGCCGTAGCCATGATCGGCATCGGCCAGCACCAGCGTGTCCGCCGCCGCCCCGCGCACCATGTTGAAGGAGTCGAACATTTCCGCAAAGGAAAGCAGGTCGAGGTCGGGTCCGCCAAGGCGTCCGCCCGCGACGCAGGACCCTGACAGGAACGCCGTCTCGAACCCCGCCGCGGCGGCCAGCTTGGCGCTGAGCCCGTCCCAAACGGCGGGCATGACGATGAAGGCAGGGTCGGCCAGAAGCTTGCGGAGCCGTTCGGGTGGCGTCATGGCTGTCATCCTTGGCAGCAGTTCCCCATCTTCCGAGCGAGCCGGCCGCGACGCAAGGTGGGACGCTTGTCCAGCATCCAGGCACCGCGACGCTCCCTTGACGGCCACGGGCGGCGACGCGCACCTGATGGTGGTGGCATGACGGGGGAGACCATGACGACGCCCATCCTGTCCGTCGAGGAGCTGACCGACTTGGTGACCGCCATCTTCGAAAGCCGGGGCATGGCGCCGGCGGACGCGCGGACGGTGGCCGGGGTCGTCGTCGCGGCCGAGCGGGACAACGCGCGCAGCCACGGCCTGCAGCGGATGCCGGGCTACGTCAGCAGCATGGATTGCGGCTGGGTCGATGCGCGGGCCGAGCCGCGCGTCGAGCAGCGGACCCCGGGCCTGCTCGCGGTCGATGCGGGAAACGGGTTCGCCCAGGTCGCCTTGGCGCGGGCGCGGGACCGGTTGGTGGGGATTGCAAAGCAGAACGGCACCGCCGTGCTGACCATCCGAAACGCGCACCACTTCGCGGCGCTGTGGCCCGATGTCGAACCTTTCGCCGCGGCCGGGTTCATCGCGCTCGCCACCGTGAACTCGCGCAGCCTGATGACGGCCTGGGGCGGAACGCGCAAGGTGCTGGGCACCAACCCCATGGCGTTTGCCTGCCCGCGCCTGGGCGCGCCGCCCTTGGTATGGGACCAAGCCTCCAGCACCATGTCGCAGGGCGACGTGCTGCTGCACCGGGCAGCGGGCAAGCGCCTGCCGCCGGGCGCGGGCATCGACCGGGCCGGCCAGGCGACGACGGAGCCTGCGGCCGTGTTGGACGGCGGGGCGCTGCTGCCCTTCGCCGGGGTCAAGGGCAGCTCGGTCGCGTTCATGGTCGAGATCTTGTCAGCCGCGTTCGGCGGCGGCACGTTCGGGTTCGAGGACCGCAGCGCCGCCCTGCCCGGCGCGGTGACATCGCAGTCCAGCCAGTTCCTGTTGCTGCTCGACCCGGCCGCCGCCGGGGAAACGGCGTTCGGCGCCCGTGTGGAAGCGTTGCTCGCGGCCATCGCGGCGTGCGGCAGCCAGCGCCTGCCGGGAGAGCGGCGGTATGCCGCGCGGCAACGGGCTGCAACGGCAGGCATTGCGGTCGATGCTGTCGTGCTCGACGGGTTGCGGGCCTTTTGCAGCACGGGCGCGCCTCGCGCACCGCGGTGACGAATCGTCCGGGCACCCATTCAACGGGCGGTGCGTTGCACCGCATGGTGGTAATGCTGATTGCGGGCGCTCCTTCCGGCGGTTATTGCGACCCGCCTGGTGCCGCGAATTCAGCCGGGGCCGTCCGCCCGTTTCTGAACCCTGAAAGGCGTCCCATCATGTCGGCTTTGCGTCTGCTTCTGAACATCGCGTGGGTCATCTTCGGCGGCGTCTGGATGGCGGCGGCGTGGCTCGTCGCGGGCGTGGTGCTGGCCATCACGATTGTCGGCCTGCCATGGGCGCGGGCGGCGTTCAACATCGCGCTCTACACGCTGCTGCCGTTCGGCCACCAGGTCGTGCCGCGGGACGAGTATACCGGACGTGACGACATCGGGACAGGACCGCTCGGCTTCCTCGGCAACGTGATCTGGTTCGTGCTCGCGGGTTGGTGGCTGGCGGTCGGGCACCTCGTCGTCGCGGCCGGGCTGGCCGTCACGATCATCGGCCTGCCGTTCGCGTGGGCGCACCTGAAGCTGGCGGGCATCGCGCTTTGGCCGGTTGGACGAATGGTCGTGCCGGCGGACCTGCCGCGTCAGGCGGCATACCCGATGCGGCGCTGACCGGCGCGGCCGGGGCGGCGCGCCGGCCGGTCAACTCCGCGTGGCGGTCGTGTCGGTCAATGGGTCCGGGTTGGCGCCGGCGGCCGGCAAGGCCGGCTGTGGCGGCTCAGGAAGGTCCCCCTCCAAACCAAGCAGGCGGGCCGCCGAGGCGGCGGTCCAGCCTTGGACGGCCACCGACACGATCACCGCCACGAACACGACGTCGAACAAGGCCCGCCCGGCCTTGACGCCCGCGAGCAAGGGAATGGTGGTCAGGAAGATCGGCACCGCGCCGCGCAGGCCGGCCCAGGCGACGAACGCCGCTTCCCGAATCGTCCAGCGGAACGGCAGCAGGCAGGCCATGACCCCGACCGGCCGGGCGACCAGGATCAGCACCACCGACACGGCCAGCGCGGGCGCGATCACCGGCGGCAGCCGGTGCGGCGTGACCAAAAGCCCGAGCATGAGAAAAAGCGCGATCTGCGCCAGCCAGCCGAGCGCCCCGAAGAAGCGCGTGATGGGCTGCGACGCCGGGTGCTCGGCGTTGCCCACGATCATGCCGGCCAGATAGACGGCCAGGAACCCGCTCGCGCCGAGCACCTGCGCGGCGCCAAAGGTCGCGAGCGCGCCGCCCACGGCGAAGACGGGGAACACCGACCGCTCCACGTCCAGCCAGCGGAACAGCCGGAGCAGCGCGTAGCCGCTGGCCAGGCCGATCACGGCGCCGCCGCCCATCTCCTCCCCGAACAGCAGCGCCGCGTGGCCCGCGTCCATCCCCTCGGGCGCGGTGAGGAACGCGACGAGGCCCACGGTGAGGAACACGCTCATCGGGTCGTTCAGCCCCGACTCCACCTCCAGCGCCGCGGACACCCGCGACGGCACCCCGATCCGGGACACGCGCAGCAGGACGGAAACGGCCGCCGCATCGGTGGGCGCCGTGGCCGCCCCGAGCAGCAGCGCCTCCGGCCAGGACACGCCGAACAGGAGGACGACCGCTGCCCCGACCACGCCGGCGCTGATCGCGACCCCGGCGGTGGCCAGGGCGACCGCAGGCCAGAGCGCCCGCTTGATCATGTCGCGCTCGGTGCTGAGTCCGCCCTGGAACAGGATGGCGACGAGCGCGAGGCTGCCGACCAGGTAGGCGGCCCGGACATCGTCGAACTGGATGCCCCCAGGCCCGTCCTCGCCCGCCAGCATCCCGATCCCGATGAAGGCCAACAGCACGGGCGTGCCGGTCCGGGCCGAAACCAGCCCGGCGGAGGTGGCGAGCAGGCAAAGCACGCCGGCGACCAGGATGATCTCGTGGGCTGTCTCCAAAGTACTTGGCTCCTTTCGGCACGTGCCGCACCGGCATGGCACACCCCGCGTCCGTGCGCGACGGGTTCCCTCTTGCGTCCATGCGGGCCGCGGGCTTGCGCCCGGCGCGCCGCCGCGCCACACACGCCGGCGATGCCGCCGATCATCTCCGTCTCCAACCTCTCGAAAACCTACAGCTCCGGCTTTCAGGCGCTGCGCGACGTCAACCTGGACATCCGCCGCGGCGAGATCTTCGCGCTGCTCGGCCCGAACGGGGCCGGCAAGACCACGCTGATCGGC
>CALMAB010000761.1 GCA_937858325.1 uncultured Acetobacteraceae bacterium | reverse complement strand
GTCCACCTACATCTTTGCCGCCGTCCCGCGCAAATGCCTGCGGCATTTCGCTGACCCGGCCACGACGACGCGTTCGCCCTGGTGCTGCCCGAGGCGCGGGCGGTGACCACTGCGAAATCGCGAAGCGATTTGCGCGGGACCTGTTCCTGGCGCGCTTTGCCGAGACCCTGCCCGCGGGCATGCACGCCGTGCTCATGCTGGACCAGGCCGGCCCGCGCAAATGCCTGCGGCATTTCGCTGGCACGGCCGGGCAGCGTTGCAGGTGCCGGCCAACACCACCCTGCTGCCGTTGCCACCGTATTCGCCGGAGCTCAACCCGGTGGAACGGGTCTGGCTTTGTCTGCGGGAGGGCTTTCTGTCGTTCCGCTTGTATCAAAACGAGCAGGCCATCGTGGACGCGCTCTGCGCCGCTTGGAACGCGCTACGTGACGAAACCGGGCGTCTCACCCCCCTGACCAGCTGTCCTTAGATCGTCCACGCCGTCGATCAAGTCAGCAAATGAGTCAATTGGTATGACACCACAGCCACGTGCTGACGATACGCGGCGACAGCTACCGTTTGCGCGAGAAGCGCCGCTCGGGGCTGCTCAAATCCGCTACCGCACCGGCGCAGGCCGGGGTATTAGCGCAACGAGGGTGGCTGGGTTTTCAATGTCGCCACCGGCTGGGTTCCTGGGTCCTTCCGCATCTTCGGTGCAGGTTCTGGGCTTTCGCGAGCTCGCTCAAGCCGCCAAGAGGAGGCGCTGGCGCAGCAGCTCGAAGCCAGCCCGCCCGCACATGGTGCGCTTGATGGTCTTCAAGCGGCTGATCTGCCCCTCGACCGGCCCCGTGCTCCAGGGCAAGGTCAGCGCCGCCCGGGCCGCGTTGCCGTCGCGCCTGATCCCGTCGGCAAACCCGGCCAGGGCCGAGCCCTTCGCCGCTGCCAACCAGCCGTCGAGCAACTCGGCCTGTTGCTGCCGCACCATGGTGCTGAACCGCCTCGCCAAGCTGACCAGGCCCGCAAGGTCCGGCGAGCGTGCGAGGAGGGCATCCACGAAGCACCGCTCTGCGACATTCAGCCGCTCCGGATCAGCCACGGCCAGCCACGCCGCCCGGTGCTTCGAGGGCGTCGGCCACGGTGCGGCCCGGCTCACGCCGGATGCGGCCGGGTCCGCACTGCGTCGGCCATGAGCCCATCGCTGGACGGTGCGCAGCCGACCCCGGAAGCCCTGGTGCCGGATCTCCCGCCACAGCTGGGCGGCGTTGTGGCAGCCCTCGCCCCAGCGCCGGTTGAGGTGCTCCGCATGACGGTCGGTGGAACTGCCGCGAGGATGGTGGCGCCAACTGGGGAACTCGCCTGAGCGCAGCCAGTCTCGGACCGTCTTCCGGTCGGCGCTCAGGGCACGGGCGATGCGCCGCATCGGCCAGCCTTGGCCATGCAGCGCCAGGGCTTCGTCGAACCGGGCGCGGCGGACGGCATGCCGATCAGGGCCTTGCGCCTCCGTGGCAGGCGTTGGCGACGTGGCTGGCGCCGTTTGCGCCGTGTCGGCTTCCCGCACGGCGGCAGCGGCCGCGCGCAGGTCGCGGTGGTGCCGGTCGAGCGCCCTGGCCAGCGCGTCACCGAGATTGCGCAGGAGGTGGAAGCGGTCGGCAACCTCGCCGAAACGCGAAGCGTTTGCGGCTGGGACCGCCTCGGGTGCGCCGCAGCGCACGCCGTCAGCATAGGCACCGGCGCGGTCGCGGGCGACAATCTCGATCCCGGGGTGGCGCTTGAGCCAGGCCTCGACCGTCTGCGCATTGCGGTCGGGCAGCAAATCAAGCGGGCGGTTGCGCTCGAGATCGACGACCAGGGTTCCGTAACGCTGACCCCGGCGCCATGCCCAGTCGTCGATACCGACCACGCGCGGCGTGGCCGCCTCGGGCAGCGGCGATGCCTGGATCAGGCGCAACAAGGTGTCGCCGCTGACCGGCATGGCGAGGGTGGTGGCCAGCCGGGCACCGCCCTCCCCGCCCACGCTGAAGGCGATGCGACGCTGCGCGTCCGCAAGCCGCACGGTGCGCTGCATCCGCGGCAGCGCCACCGCGGGCAGTCAGGTGCCGGGCAGCGGAAGCGCCGCACTTGGAGGTCGAACCGGCTGACGCGGCCTTGCCAGGGCAGATCACCGAGGTGGCGGGTGTAGCGGCTGTGAACACGACGCGAACGATGCTGACACAAAGGGCATGCGGCCGTTCCGGCACGGGCGCAGACGGCAATGACGACGCGATCAGCGGCAATGGTCACCCGCTCGACCGCGAGGCCGACCGGGAGCAGGGACAACAATGGGTTCGACACGGGGAAGGGCAGCAACCAGAAAGGGACAAATTGCCCCCAAATGTGCTCACCCCAGCTCTCCAATCCAACCCGACTGCACCGAGAATGCGGAAGGACCAAAGTTGGTTCATCCGCTCTTGTGGTGCAGGCTTGTGGATTGCAGAGCGAAGGGCCGCCACATGGATGAAACATCCGGCATCATGTAGCAACTGCCACCACGCCCTTGTTCTGAGGTGCGGGGTCGGCCGGCTACCATCCTGTTCCTCGATATTTTGGGATGGGTAGGTGCAATGGCCGAGCAGCACGTCATGGATGCTTTGCGCGAGAGGCGATCGGAGCTGAGCGGGGTCGTAAACCGTCTGGAGCAGCAGATCGCCCAGCACCAGGCCAGTCTCGTGCATCTCGACGCCGCCCTGCGGCTGTTCGGCCCGGACCTCGCGCCGGAGCAGGCTGGTCCCCGGCAACAGCCCCCACGCACCACTTGGTTCCGTCCCGGCGAATGCCTGCGGCTGATCCACGACGTGCTGCGCGAAGCGCCGCAGCCCATGACGACGCGTGCGCTTACTGCACAGGTCATGATCGTGAAGGCCATCGTGCCCGCCGATGAACGCAGCTGCGCGCTGGTTCAGAAGACCGTGCTCGGGTCGCTCAGCCGCGCCAAGGCCACGATCCAGCGCGTCGAGATCGCCGGCGCGGCCTCGTGGCGGATCGGCCAAGCGGCTTGCGCGTGTTGCCAACATCCGCAGAAGTCGACCGGGGGCGGGTTTCGCACCGCCAGGCCGACCACGCCATGCGTTTGCGCGCCATTGCTGACCCGGCGCAGGTCCTCGCGCCAGGCAGCGTCCTGCGCACAGCGGACCAGGTAGGACCCGGCGATGTGGTGATGCCGCCCCAGCCCGGCCCGGCGCAGGCGGGAAAAGTCGGCCTCTGCCCCGTTGGTGCAAGCACCATCGATGCTGTAGCCGTGCTGGAAGTTGGTCCGCTGCGTGGCGAACCGGGCGTGCAACGGGTTCCAGGCCATGCTCTCGTCGGCATGCGCCACGGTGCCGCGGGCGATCCGCTGGCGGATGGCCGGCACGGCCGCCCCCTCGCCCGCGAACACCTGCGCCAGCGTGCGGCCACCACGCTCGCGCACCGCCACCACGGCCCGGCGCTTGCCCGACTTGTTCCCGGCCAGCCGCCGGTCGATCCGGCCAGCCGCCCGGTTCTCCGGCCGGATATGGCCGCCAAAACACGCGCCGTCGATCTCGACCGCACGCCCCTCGCCGCCGGTCCGCAGCCCCTTGATGCTGGCTGCCATGGCCTCGCGCCGCTTGTGGGCCACGAACGTCGTTTTGTGTTGCACGTCCAAGTCACGGGCAAAGGCGAGCATGCCCTTGCCCGTGACCCCGTTGCAGAACACCACCACGGCCAGCAGGTCGGTGCGCAGCGGCAGCTTGTGCCAGGCGAACAAAGTGCCTGAGGTGATGGAGAAGTCGCCGCGGCACGCCTTGCAGCGCCACCGCAGCTGGCCTGACGGTCGCCGGCGAGCATAGCAGATGGCGCAGCCACGGTCCGGGCATACGGGCTTGCCGTCCGTCTCGGGCCAGCGCAGGCGCAGGAACACGTCCTCCACGCCGGCGTCGGACAGGCCCATGACCTTGGCCAGGCTGAACGAACGGGCCGCAGCAGAAAGGAGGAAGTGCTGCGCCATGCGGACCAACCGCAAAAGGAGAAGCCAGCACCCTCCATGACAGCATCAGCCGCCGGGTATAAGCCCGATCTCGTCGGTGGCAGCTGATACATAGGCCGAAGCGGCCTGGATCTGCAAAAAGGCGCGGCGCATCGGCGTCGTGGTGTCGAACGAGGCATTGAGCGCCCGTAAGCCGATGCTGCGCGCCTCCAGTTCGTCCACAAGCCGGATCAGCTCGCCGGCGAGCCGCCCCAGGCGGTCGAGGTCGAGCACGACCAGCACGTCGCCGCGTCGGAGATAGTCGAGGCACGCCTTGAGGCCGGGCGGCAGCGGCGCTGGCGCCGCTGCCGCGGTCGTCATAGATGCGCTCGCAGCCAGCCGCCCGGAGCGCGTCCAGCTGGCGGTCGAACACCTGCTGGCCTTCGCGGGTGGACACCCTGGCATAGCCGACCAGCTCCACCTCGTCCCTCCCTCACTCGTTCACGACAACCTCGACCGGAGTAGGTTATCCTTCAACTGATCGCTGCGGAGTTGTCGTGAGGGAAGGTGCCCCGTTTGGTGGGCCGCCGAGCATCTCACGACAACCACGTGGTTGTCGTGAGCTGGCCCCCGACGTGCGCGCGCTGCCCTACTCAGGGCGTTGCCGTAAAACCCGCGCAGATGCTGCCATTAGATCGCTATGCGGTCCCGGCGGCTGGGTCCGACAAGCTAAGCAGGCTTGCGTGGCTTGCGCCACGCAAGCCTGCTTAGGCATCCTTATTTAGACACATCATCTTGCCGGCAGAGCGTGGCACGCTCTGCCGAATGATGCTTAGGAGCAGGGTATGGAAGTGAATGATCTCCAATCAATGGAAAGTCCGGGCCTGTTCGAGGCCGACCTTTGCATCGTTGGCACCGGCGCTGCCGGCTGGGCCATTGCCGAGCAAACCGGATACAGCGGTCTGAAAGTCCTGATGCTTGAAAGCGGCGGCCTCGCATTCGATCCGGAACTACTTGAGTTGAACCAGATTCGAGACGTCGGCGTCCGTTTGTACAATGGCCGCGACCGCCAACTCGGCGGGACGACTTACAGCTGGGCCGGCCGCTGCGTCGCCCTCGAAGACATCGATTACCAGGCACGCTCCTGGGTGCCGCTGTCAGGCTGGCCGTTCGGACCCGAGGAGATCGCCCCTTATCTCGACCGCGCGTGTAATCAGCTCGGTGCTGGCCCCTATCGAAGCAACGGGCGCGCCTCGGTTCCCGGCGTTGCCGTCAAGCCGCCAGAGTTCGATCCGGCCCTCGTACGGATGGTCTCCTGGCAATTCAGCCAAGACAGCGTCAATCCCAAAGAGTCGAAGCGGCTGGCCAACGAGTTTCGTGCGTTGAAGAATGCCGACCTGCGCGTCCTCACCCACGCGACCGTCACGAACCTGAACGCTGGCCCGACAAACCGCAAAATCGAATCGGTCGAGATCACGGATCAAAGGGGACGGTGCTCGACCGTGCGGGCTCGGGCCTTCGTCCTGTGCGCAGGCGGCATAGAGAACGCCCGCATCCTGCTCTACTCCAATCGCACCAACCCGGCCGGCATCGGCAACGAACACGACCTGGTGGGCCGCTACCTGCTCGACCACCCACGCGACCTCGAGATGATCGTGCGCTTCAGCAGGCGCGACGCAGGACGCATCCGGGAGATATTCGGCCCCTACAAACTCGACAGCCACCAGGGCCGGCACACCTTCTACGATGGCCTGGCACTAAGCATGGAGCGGCAGCGTCGCGACGAGCTTCTGCACTGCGCCGCGTGGCCTTTCGAGTTCTGGGCGGACGACGATCCTGTGGAGGCACTGAAGCGCCTCGTCGCCGGGCCGCGGACCCGCCTAGTCGCGGACGCGCTGTCCATCCTGTCGCAACCGGGTCTGGTGGCCGACGCGGTACGCGAGCGCCTGGTCCGCGGTGATGTAGCCAGGCACAAGGTTGACCGGATCGGCCTCCTGGCGACCACCGAGCAATGCCCGGACCCGGACAGTCGGGTCCGCCTGAGCAGCCAGCTGGACCGGATGGGCCTGCCCGTTGCCGAGGTGAATTGGCGGATCCACCCGCGCGAGCGGGAGTCGATGGTGGCACTTGGCACATCCATCGCCAGCGAATTCAAGCGCCTTGGCCTCCCCGCGGTAGAGCTCGCGCCTTGGCTCGAAGCAGGTCGGCACGACGACGTCGTGTTGGTCGACAACTGCCACCCGACGGGGACGACACGGATGGCTGCCGATGCAAGGGCGGGGGTCGTCGATGCCAACTGCCGAGTGCATGGGGTCGAAAACCTGTACATCGCCGGCAGCTCAGTGTTTCCCACGAATGGCCATGCCAACCCGACGCTCATGATCGTCGCCTTCGCCTTTCGGCTCGGGGAACACCTGCGGCGGGTCCTTTCACCACGGGGTGCTGCCCACCTTGCGGGCAACGGACATCCGCGGCCAGGCGCGGTCGACACGAACGGCCAGCCGGCAGACTCCGGAAATCCAATGCCCAGGCTCCGGGCGGGGACGAAGGTTGCCGTCACCGGCGCGTCCGGCTTTCTTGGAGAAAGGCTGGTCGAGGTTCTCGCCGAGCAGGACGTGGAGGTGACAGCTCTGATCCGCCGTGCCAATGCCAGTCCCCGGCTCCGGCGAACCGGCGCGCGCCTGCTGACACCCGACCTCACTGACCCTGACGCTGTCCAGACGGCGCTGAAGGGGATCGATGTGATCTTCCATTGTGCGTACGACTGGGCCGATGCGAGCTGGAACAGGCGGGCGCTCGACGCCCTGATCGCCGCCTGCGTCCGGAGTGGCTGCCGTTTGGTGCACATCAGCAGCTACGTCGTTTACCAGGGCATCGAAAGCGGCGAGATGACGGAAGACCTCCCGGCGGAAACGTCGAGCTCGGGCTACGCCCACATCAAGCACGAGCTGGAAGACGAGGTGCTGCGCGCTGTCCGCGAACAATCGTTGGCGGCAACCGTCGTGCAGCCGACGCTCATCTATGGCCCACGCTCCGGCCCGTTCACGCACGAGCCTGCCGAAATGCTCCGGTTTGGCACGGTTGTTTTGCCGAACAAGGGAGAAGGGATCTGCAACGCCGTTTACGTGGACGATGTCGTGAGCGCAATCCTCCTTGCCGGCCGGGAGCAGGCGGCCCTCGGGCAACGCTTTCTCATCTCCGGCCCGAGCCCGGTGACGTGGCGGGAGTTCTACGAAGGGTTGGCTCAGGCCATCGGCGCCAAGGGGCCAGAATACCGGACGGCTGCGTCGCTGGCTCGCGCAAGCACCAAGCCGCGCAAAATCCTCCGTTTGGCGGCTGACCCCGAGCGCGTGGTGCGCGCTGTGGTCCAGCACCGGCGGCTCCGCCGCTTCGTCCAGACAGGTGTGCGCGTGTTGCCGTTGGTGGCCCGCCAACCCCTGACCGACCGGTTGTTCTCTCCACCGTCGCGTCGGCGGGGGCAGGTGCACTTGCCGGACCAAGGCCGGCTCGGCTTCTTGCAAAACCGATCCACCGTCAGTTCGGCCAAGGCGCGGACCCAGTTGGGCTACGTGCCGCGATTTGATTTTGCCACCGGGATGGATCGAACCGCTCACTACCTGGCGGGGTGTTGGACGTGGCAGACGAGAGATTGAGGCCTGCAACTCTTGCCGGGTTCCGGGGACGTTGGACTTCCTGCCCGCGGCAGCCAGCGTCTGGCCGGGCTGGAAAAGGCCCTCGCCGCTTGGACGGGTCAGGGCAGGCTTCCTGGACGGGTTGTCCGGAGAGCCTGGGATCGCAGCTTGGCGGATCGGGCTAACCGGACAGGCAACTGGCAGGTCAGCAATGCTTGATGTTTGTGGAGGAACGTTCGCCGGCGTTGGCGCCCAATCCAACGCACGGCCGCCGTGCCGAGCGAGACGGCCGAGACAATGGGACGGGACACGGGAGGCCGTGCAAACGGCCCCCCGCCTCCTTTCAGCGGTGAAGATCGAAGCGGTCGGCTTCCATCACCTTGACCCATGCGCGGACGAACCTGTCCACGAACCTGTCTTCCCCGTCGTTGCTGGCATAGACCTCCGCCACTGCACGCAACTCGGAGTTGGAACCAAACACCAGGTCCGCGCGCGTGCCCGTCCACTTCGCCTGCCCGTCAACCGTCGCCTCGAACATCTCCGACTGCCGATCCGTCGGCCGCCAGGTCGTTCCGAGCGCGAGCAGGTTCACGAAGAAGTCGTTGGTCAGCGTGCCCACGCGGTCGGTCAGCACGCCGTGCTTGGTGCCCTTGTGCGTCACGCCCAGCACGCGCAGTCCGCCAACCAGCGCCGTCATCTCGGGCGCGCTGAGGTTGAGCAGGTTGGCGCGGTCGATCAGCAGGTATTCGGCAGGCAGCCTGCTGTCCGGGCTCTTGTAGTTGCGGAAGGCGTCGGCGCGCTGCTCCATGTGCGAGAAGGATGCGACATCCGTCTGCTCCTGCGTCGCGTCCACGCGGCCGGGGGTGAAGGGCACCGTGACCGTGCGTCCCGCCGCCTTCGCCGCCTGCTCGACGCCGACGCCGCCGGCCAGCACGATCAGGTCGGCGAGCGAGACCGCCTTGCCCCCGGCAGAGCCGCCGTTGAAGTCGGCGGCGATGCCTTCCAGCGTGGTCAAGACGGGGCCGATCACCGTCCAATCATTGCTCGGCCAGTTGCGCTGCGGTTCGAGCCGGATGCGTGCGCCGTTCGCGCCGCCGCGCTTGTCGCTGTGGCGGTAGGACGAGGCCGATGCCCAGGCGGCTGTCACCAGTTGCGTCACCGTCAGGCCGCTGTCGGCGATACGCTGCTTGAGGGCGGCGACGTCACTCGCGTCGATCGCGGGACCGGTGGGCGCCGGCAGCGGGTCCTGCCACAGCAGCACTTCCTGCGGCACCTCCTTGCCCACGTAGCGCGCCTTCGGCCCCATGTCGCGATGGGTGAGCTTGAACCACGCGCGCGCGAACGCATCGGCGAACCCATCGGGGTCGGCGAGGAAGCGGCGCGAGATCTGCTCGTACGCCGGGTCCACGCGGAGCGCCACGTCGGTGGTCAGCATCTGCGGCGGGTGCCGCTTGGACGGGTCGTGCGCGTCCGGCACGGTGTCCGCGGCCGCGCCGTCCTTCGGCTTCCACTGGTGCGCGCCGGCCGGGCTTTTGGTCAGCTCCCACTCGTGGCCGAACAGCGTCTCGAAGTAGCTGTTGTCCCACTCGGTCGGCGTCGCCGTCCAGGTCACCTCCAGGCCGCTCGTGATCGTGTCGCCGCCATGGCCGGTGCCGAAGCTGTTCTTCCAGCCTAGCCCCATCTCCTCAAGCGGGGCGCCTTCCGGCTCGGGCGCGACGTGCTCGGCGGGGTTGGCCGCGCCGTGCGTCTTGCCGAAGGTGTGGCCACCCGCAACCAGCGCGACCGTTTCCTCGTCGTTCATCGCCATGCGGCCAAAGGTTTCGCGGATGTCGCGCGCCGAAGCGGCCGGGTCAGGGTTTGCGTTCGGACCTTCGGGGTTGACGTAGATCAGGCCCATCTGCACCGCGGCGAGCGGCGTCTCAAGCTCGCGGTCGCCCGTGTAACGCTCGTCGCCGAGCCACTCGTTCTCCGGCCCCCAGTACACGTCCTCGTCGGGCTCCCACACGTCGATGCGGCCACCCGAGAAGCCGAACGTCTTCAGCCCCATGGATTCCAGCGCGACGTTGCCCGTCAGCACGATCAGGTCCGCCCAGGAGATCGACTGGCCGTACTTCTGCTTGATCGGCCACAGCAGACGGCGGGCCTTGTCCAGGTTCGCGTTGTCCGGCCAGCTGTTGAGCGGGGCGAAGCGCTGCTGCCCGGCGCCGGCGCCGCCGCGTCCGTCCGCCACGCGGTAGGTTCCGGCGCTGTGCCAAGCCATGCGGATCATGAACGGGCCGTAGTGGCCGAAGTCCGCCGGCCACCATGGCTGCGATGTCGTCAGCATGGTCGCGATGTCGGCCTTCACCGCGTCCAGGTCGAGCGCCTCGAACGCCTTCACGTAGTCGAAGTCTTCAGGGAGCGGGTTGGCCACCGCCGGGTTCTTCGCCAGGATCTTGAGGTTTAGCCGCTTCGGCCACCATTCCTGGTTCGGTCGGCCCTGGGTGGGGTGCGCGACGCGGCCGTGCGCGACCGGGCACTGCTGCCCGGCGGCGACTGCGCCGTCGGTGTTCATTTCCGCCTCAACGGCGTCGCCGTGCTTCACTTCAGCCATTACGATCTTCCTAAAGGTTCGGCATCGAAGGTGGGACGGGCCGTGGATTGCGCAACGGAACACGACCGGCAAAGCCCGCAGTAAATCACCTCGGCTTCGTCGATTGTCAACGGTGCTCCGACTCTGGACGTCCCGCACTTCCCGTGCTGTCGTTACGGGTCCCGATGGTTTTGCTCCATCCTGTTGTTCAGGTAGCGGCTGGTCCGGTGCCGCACCGCCTTGCCCAACTCGGTGCGAATTGCCCGGAGGTAGCTGTCGTGGCCGTCGGTCGTGACCCGGTCAGGCACGATGCCGGTCACGGCCTTCGCTGACTGGAAGAACGCTTTTGCCGCCGCCATGTCACGGTGCTCACTGAACAGCACGTCCACCAGCGCACCGGTGCGGTCGATGCGGTATTAGGTAGCAACCACCCCAAGCGCCAGCTCCCGCTAACACATTGATTAGACTACAATGGTTGCCCTCCACAGACAAGGGCGATCCGATGACCGACACCGTGCTTGCGGGCCTGACGAAGCGCCGCGCCGAGCTGGCCGGCGAGGCTGAAACCCTTCGCGCCCGGCTGGCGCAGATCGCGACCGACACGGGCCATCTCGACGCGGTGATCCGTCAGTTCGACCCGGATTACGACCTGGGCAGCATCCGGCCCAAGCGCCCCCGCACGCAGGATGCGGCGGGGCGCGGCGACATGAGCCGCTTCATCATGAAGGTGCTGCGGGAGGCGACCGAGCCGGTCGCGACGCATGACGTGGTGCGTCGGCTGATGACGGAGCGCGGGCAGGACACGGCGGATCGGCGGCTTATGAAGAACACGATGAAGCGGGTGGGAATGGCGTTCACCCGGCAGAAGGCGGCAGGAACGGTGCGGGCGATCCAGGGGGCGGGGCCGGTGACGCTGTGGGAGGTGGCGGGTTGAGACCCCCCGTTATACGGCCATAATGGACCAGCGCGTTTGCACCTCTGCTTTGATACATATGTATCGCGCCGCACCAAACGCTCATCGAAAATTGTCATTGCGTTGATGGCGACGCGACTCAAACGTTTCCGCGGAATTTATCGCTAGGCCTACTCGTGCAAAATGCACATCATGGGATTAACGGAACTGAACCTAAGTCCGCCAGGCATCGGTGCTGTTTCGTTGGAGTGTTGGTCCCGGCCCGATTCGAACGGGCATCTGAGGGGTACGAAGCCGCACGCTCTGTCCAATTGAGCTACGGGACCACATTCAGCCAGCGCCTGGAGCTGAAACTCCGGGCGCTGGCACTTCAACGTTAAGCGGCGCCCTTTACGTCATGTGGAAAAGGCCGCGGTATACGATACCTCTTACCGTCATACTCGACTATCCCATCCCGTTTGAAACGGCTTAATAGGGATGACACAGAGTTGCGGTCGAGCTCATGCCCTTGGGCTTTTGCAAGGTCTACAACGTCGATTGCCACGAGACCCCGCTCCGCATTTTCCGACAACAAACGAAGTACAATCTCTTTAATTGGCCCGCGTGCCTTGCGAGTTGTCTCGTTCGTTGCCGCACAGTTAGTTGCGTCAGGAGGATCGTCGTTCACCACAGCGATTGCCAGTAGTAACCCATCGCGCCGGCCTTCTAGGGTTTTGATCTCGCCATTCACTCGGGCTAGTTCCTCCCGGAGCTTTTGAAGGTGCTGCACCGTCATTTTGGACGCCATCTATTGTCTCCGGAACCATGGTACCCCGTAGGAGACTCGAACCCCTAGTTGCCGCCAGGCATCGGTTTTAAAGACCGCTGTGTCTACCGTTCCGCCAACGAGGCTCGGCATCTATCTACAGGTTGCCAGATCGCACTGGCAAGCGTTTTCGTTTAACGCAAACTGAGTAACGCAAACAAACAATGCAAACCTGTTTGTGACCCAGCCTGGCAGTTGCCCGTCTTAGCTCGCGACACGCTGCCAATACCCCTTCCATTGCCGCGACACGGGATGCGCCAGCGCCGCAGCCGTCGCGGCCTGGTGCAGCGACCCGTTCGGCATCCGGCGGCCATCCTCGCGCCACGCCATCTCGACGGCGTAGGCCAGCAGGTACTTGCCGCTGATGTGGTGGTGCTGGCCCAGCTCGGCGCGGCGCAGGCGGGAGAAGTAGCTCTCGGCTTGGTTGGTGCAGGCGCCGTCCTTGGAGAACGCGACCGAGTGGTTGATCCGCATCACGTCGTAGTAGGCGTGCAGCCGGTCCCAGCCCCTGGCCTCGTCGGCGTGGACGACGCTGCCCACGGCGACGGCTTGCCGGATCAGGGCAACGGCGTCGGCCTCTTTGGCGACCACGAAGGGCAGCGTCCTGCCGGTCTCGCCGCGCTCGCGGGCGACGACGACTGATTGCCGCTTGCCGGTCTGCTCCGAGGCGAGGCGGCGGTCCCTACGGTCGGCCTTCTGGTTCTCCTGCTTGATGTGCCCGCCGAAGTAGGCCCCGTCCACTTCCACGATGCCCGATAGCTGGGCCTCGCTCTGTTCCTTGGCGGTGGCTTCCCGCAGCTTGTGCGCCAGGACGAACGCCGTCTTGTATTGCACGTCCAGGTCCCGCCCGAGTTGCAAGGCGCTGATGCCCTTCACCGCGTTCACGAAGATGGCGGTCGCGGCGAGATAGTCGCGGATGGCGAGCTTGCGGCTGGCGAAGATGGTCCCGCTGGTGACGCTGAACTGGTGGTTGCAGGCCTTGCACTTCCAGATGCGCCGAGCCGCGTAGGTGTAGACCGCCGTGCACTGGCAGCGTGGGCAGAACGCCGCACCGCCGTTGTCGGCAAAGCGGATGGCCGTGAACATGTCGTGCGCCTCGTCGTCGCTCATGCGGAAGATGGCCTTGAGGCTCAGCGTGCGGGCGGCAGCGGTGAGGAGGAAGTGCTGGGCCATCTATCTCATCCATTAGCTTGCAGACACATATGTAAGCTTCCGAACGCCATCTTGCAAGAGGAAAACAGACACTTATGTTAGGTTTCACTCTGATCAATGAGGAACCTAATGGCCGGCACCAGCGACGAATGGGCGAACCACGCCAAGCGACAGCTTAAAGCTGAGCTAAAACGAGCAGATGTGGGTTACGTCGAGTTGGCCCGCCGACTTACAGAAATGGGGTTGCCCGAGACTGAAGGATCAGTGACGGTGAAGATCAATCGAGGGGCTTTTCCAGCGTGGTTTCTGTTCGCTGTGCTCAAGGTAATTGGTGCGCGGGTCTTGCACTTGGAGGACTGATCGCAGCCATTCTGTTAAATGGCGAAGTGTTAGCTGCTAATCCGCAAAATCGTGACCACAGCCGCACACCAGCAAAGAACGCCGCTCAGCAGCCACCACCACCCGCCCCGCCGCCCAGCACCCAAATACCAGAACCCTATGTTTACCCCTATTCCTGCGAGCGTCCCAAAAGCGCCGCAGAGGATAACCTGTGTATTGCGCGACAAGCTGCTGATGCTGCCAAAGAGCAAGCTTTGTGGGCTTACAACACTTTCTTGGTGGGAGTCTTTAGCGTACCTCCCATTATACTCACTTTTGCCGCAACAGCCGGCGCGACCTGGGCTTCTAAGCGGAGCGCTGATGCTGCTGTTAAACAGGCCGGCATAGCCAAACAGACTCTTTCTGTTTCTCAACGGCCATGGCTGTTTGTGGAAGTCGGCGAGACTGATCCAATGCAGATTGTCAGCACCGTCGGCTTTTTCCTTGACTTCCGGTTGAAAGTAACAAACACCGGAGCTAGTCCTGCGCTTGATGTTGTGTCTAGGTTCAAATTTATCCCCGACAACGCCGACATCTAGGCTGAGCAAAAGGCATTCTCCAGTGCCGTCAGAGCATCTATAGAGAGAAGCGGAAAACGCTTCGGACCCTCTGTTTTTCCAAAAGAGGTTGCTTTTATTAACAGACAAGTCGGCCACAATACCGGAATTCCTGAACCCAGCACTTATAGAATACAGGACTATACTACAGGGTATGCAATTGGTTGTGTAGACTATGAATTTGCACTGGGTGGTAGAGGCCAGACCAGAGGGTGCTGGATAATATCTCAGACCACCCCAAGCGGCCTTAGCTTCGGTAAAAGTGGTTACGGTGTTCCAAACGTTCCCGGTCAAGCACTGAATATCAAATTGGTTAAATCTTGGCCCGGAAGTGAAGCAGAGTAAGGCCGCAAGCAGGGGGGCACCCCCCAAAGGCAGGCATTCGGGCTACACCACACCGCCCTCCCATGCTCGGAACCGGGCGAAGCTGTCATAGACCCGTGAGGTGCGGCTGCTACCTAATGCCGGACATCTGCGCGAGCGTGCTGCACCGTTGGCTGCGGCGGGCGCGCAAGGATGCGGGCCTGCCGGCGGCGGCGCCAGCGCGGGCCGAGCCGGCCTGACCGGCGGCGGGTCTGG
>CALMAB010000760.1 GCA_937858325.1 uncultured Acetobacteraceae bacterium | reverse complement strand
CGCGCACCTTCACGATCCAGCAATACTGCATGTTGAAGTCGGCGCCGTTCTTGCCGACGCCGCCCACGCCATGAAACTGGATGCAGGCCGAGTCCCCGCCCACGATGATGTTCTCCACGACCGGCTTCGGCCAGGAGGCGAGCCGGTCGTGCAGGCGCTTGAGGACCTGTTCCTGGTAGGCGTGCCTGCCGACGTAGCGACCGGCGACCGGCGAGGTGCCCATGGCGGTGAACACGAGGCCGTCGTCGAGCGCGGCCACGAACTCCGGCCCGAACCCCGTCTCGGCGATCCGGCCGAACAGCCGGTCGATGACCTCAGCCGTGGTCGCAGTCATTGCTGTTCCTCCCTGGTCGGAGCCGAGGCCGCCGCGCAGGCCCGGTAGATCGGCGCGCCGAACAAAACGGTCGCCACGCTTCAGTCTTCTCGCGGCATCGGGGACCGGGCCGCCAAGACCGAAGACAGTCCCTGCGACAAGAGCGCCAAAGGCTCGTCTGTCCCATCGATGGACCGTATCGTTCTCGACTTGATCATCCATTGCCCGCCCACCTTCACAACATGCCACCGGTTGGCCACGACCCGATGAATGCGGTAGCCGAGCGATGTCCCGTGGTTGGCCAACTCGCGGGCCTCGCCCTCGTGATCGAGGTGCAGGATCTGGATGTAGGAGGTGACAAAGGCCTGGTCGCCCTGCAGGTCGATCAACGGCAGGGAGGCGAAGTGCGCGAGGCCGCCGCGTATGGCCTCCTGGTGCTCGGGCTTGAGCGTGAAGGATGCGATCTCCTCGACGCCGCGGGCGCCGGAAAGCGACGGGCCACGGTCGAACACGCCGTCCTCCACGTACACCTCGCGCGTGTAGTCGGCCGCCGCGGTGTCGGCGCTTGGGGGATGCGATGCGATCAGCGTGTAGATGGCGAGCCGGTCCTCGACCGCCGCCAGCCGATTTTCGATGCTTTGGCCACTCGGCGCGGTCACGACGCCCTCCGGACATTCATTTTTGGTTCGGCAATCAAGCCACGCCGGCGGGCCGCTTGTCAACGATATTTTGAGCACATCGCTCAATATAACATTATGCATCTTGGCCCGCCGGGCCAGTCGCCGATGCGGCCGAGGTCAATGGCCCACGGGCGCCCGCCCACGCGCGCGCGCCGCTTCATCCGCTCCTCGCCGCCGTGTCCCTGGTCTCCGGTCCCCCGCCGGGCGCCGAGGCTGGGACGACCGGCAGGAGAACGTAGTTTTCTCGGCCGGCGCCGAGGTGGATCGTCGTCTCTCCGGCGAAGCGCTCCACGGGGCGGTCCCGCGAGTCGTTATGCAGGAACGGGCCGCATCCCGTGTACGGGTTGCGCGTGTTCGACAGGCCGGCGCTGGCGCCCCCGGTGTAGACGTAGTCTCGCCCGCGAACGCTCAGCCCGATGCGGTATCCGGCCGGAACGACGATGCACGTGGGCCAGATCTCGACATCGACGGGATAGATCGCGCCTGCCTCCAGCGGCTCGGCTGCCTGGTGGATGTGCCACGGCCGATAGGGAAGGCTGCGCTCCGGGTCCGTCCGGCGGCGCGACGCGCGCAGCCAGCCCTGGGCGATCGGGGTGTTCGGGTCCAGCGCGCCGCGGAAGACGACCTCCTTCATGTCCGGCGCGAACAGCCTGAGCACGAGGAACAGGTCCGCGTCCGTCGTGCTCGAAGAGATGTGCAGGCGAGCCGCGACCGGGCCGGTGATCTCGGTCTCGTCCGCGAAAGGCGCGCTGACGAACGTCACGCCGTCGCCGAGGGCGCTGAAGGTGACGGACCGCGCGGAGTGGGCTGGCTTGGCCCCGAGCTGGCGGCCCGAGCCGTCCAGGTGGAACTTGGTCCACTCGGTCCTCCCGATCGGCCACGCGTCCTCGAAGCGCTGCGCGAAGCGTTCGCCGGGATGGCGGACCTGGAGCTGAACCTTTAGCCGGCGGTCCCAGCCGTTGTCCTCCCCCTTGAGGAAGTGGTCGAAGAAGCGTCGCTGCAGGTCGATCCCGTAGTCCGTGTAGAAGTGCGTCCAGTGCTCGATCCCATGCACCTCCAGCCACTTCCGCTTGGAAGCGGCGCCGATGAAGCCCTCGATGTTGCCTCGCAGGTGGAGGCCCTGGCCGCCCCAGTTGGCGGCGGACAACAGCGGGACCTCGACCTTGGACAGATCGGCGGACCGTTCCCGGTGGTACTCGTCGTCGAACGGGTGCTCCAGCAACTCGCGCCACATGTCGATGCGGTTCGCGCCGAGTTCCTCCTCCGTCAGCGTCTGCGGGCCGGAGACGAGCTCGCCGTTCAGCCGGCTGCGGCGGCCTCGCGCCCCAAGGCCGTTCTGGACCGACTTGAGCTGCATGTCATACCAGTTCTGGGCAAAGGTGCAGTAGATGCCGCCGTGGTAGAAGAACTCGCGATACGAGTCGGTCGTACCCTCCCAGACGCAGATGGCCGCAAGGTGCCGAGGCTGGAGCGCGGCCACCTGCCACTGGTTGATCGCGTAGTAGGATATTCCGTTGAGCCCCACCTTGCCGTTCGACCACGGCTGAATGCCGGCCCACTCGATGCTGGCCGCGAAATCAGCCGTCTCCCGCGCGCAGCGAGGGTCCAGCCGACCCGGCGACCGTCCCGCGCCGCGGCTGTCAACGCGGACACAAGCGTAGCCATGCGGCACCCACTTCTCGGGATCGAGGACTTCCCAGCTCTGGTAGCGGTTGCTGCTGCCGGCGAGAACCTCGGGGTGGGACTCGATCATCGACTGCCACGCCGTGCCATACCCATCCTCGAAGTGGAGCAGCTTGGCATACGGGCCGTGGCTCATCAGGACCGGGTAGCGCCCGGCGCCTTTCGGCCGGTAGACGTCGGCCCGCAGCACGAGGCCGTCGTCCATCGTGATCGGGACGTCCCAATCGATGCGCATGTCGCCGCGATGCTCCGTACGGGTCTGCTGAGAGTTCATCGTTTCCTCGTTGGGTCGAAGCGTCGCCGCGCGGTCGGATCGACGGAACGGCCGACGCTTTTGCTCAAAATATTAAGCGGCATGCTCGGAACATGGCAATGGGGGCGTTGTCACGTCGCGGCCGCTTTTTTGCTACTTGCTCAAGGGAGCCGGTCTGGTCAGGGATGGTGCGATTGACAGATTTCGACGTTGGGGCTCGGCTCAAGGAGGTCCGCCTCGGGGCAGGCTACTCGCAACGCGAGCTCGCGGCGCGGGCGGGCGTGCCGCACGGGCTGATCTCGGTCATTGAGCAGAACAAGAGCAGTCCGTCGGTGTCGTCGCTGCGCAAGATCACGATGGCGATCCCCATGACGCTTTCGGAGTTCTTCAAGGAGGACGCCGGCCCGCCGCAGCAGGTCTTCTTCCGCAAGGCGGAGTTGGTGAACCTCGTGCAGCACCTGCCTGGCAACCGCCGCAGCCGGTCGCCCCTGATCGAGCTGTTCCAGATCGGCGACGCCAGGACGGCGAACCTTCAGCTCCTGTTCGAACGCTACCAGCCCGGGGCCGACACCGGATCCACCATGTTCCAGCACGAAGCGCACGAGGGCGGCATCGTGATCCGCGGAACCCTGGAACTCACGGTCGGCGACAAGGTCGGCGTGCTGACCGCGGGCGATGCTTACCTGTTCGACAGCCGCATGCCGCATCGATACCGCAACATCGGCGACGACGTGCTCGAACTCGTCGCGGCGTGTACGCCACCGTTCCTGTGACAACCCGCCCATCTTCCACGCCGCAGCCCAGCGTGGTGCATGGGTCAGGGATGTGGGCATAGCTGCCCCAAGCCCGTTCAGGGTCAGGCAACGCGGACATGGTTCGGGCGTCCGAACTCCAGCATACGGTTGATCGCGTGGACAGCCACCTTCACCTCGGTTGCCCGGCGCTCGTCCGTGTGCGTGCGCAGCCCGTCCCCGATCACCTGCTTCCCGCGAGCGACAGCCGCCTCGACCAGGGCTCGCCTCGTGCAGCCGGACGCCCTGTGCCAAGCCATGCGGCCGTGCTCGGCGATGTCCGGCGAACCTCTTGGTTCCCGGCGAACCTCTTGGTTCGACGTGCTGGAGGTGGTACCGCGCTGCGTCGGCGCAGCCTGGGCCGTGTCGCTCGCCACCGCGGTCGTGCGCGGCGGCACGACGACGGCCGCTTCGGGACGGCGCTCGGCAGCAGCAGCGGACATGCTGTCCTGATCGCGCCCGCCGTCGGCGACGAACGTGGCCACAGGCCCCGCGACTTGGTCGGGCAAGCCGCCGGCCTCGGCGCCGTCGTCGACCTCTGCCGTGAGCGAGGCGGCCACGGTCTGTCCGGTCCCGGCATCCACGCGGCTCCGTTGCAAGAGTCCGCTGTGCGGCGATGATGGCCTGATCGGCGGCGCGGG
>CALMAB010000759.1 GCA_937858325.1 uncultured Acetobacteraceae bacterium | reverse complement strand
CAGCCTCGCCCAGATCGCGCGCGTGCTGAAAGGCGACCCCGCGAGCCTGGAAACCGCCCTGGCCGCGCATCAGACAGTCCTCGAAGGCCAGCTCCGTCAGCTTGCCGGCACCGTCGAGAAGGTCCGCGGTCTCCGGGCTGGCCTCGTCCTGGGCCAGGCACCCGACGCCGGGGAACTGATGCGCCTCGCAGGACTAGCCAACGACATTTACGTTGCCTTCGACCTTCCCTGGCCTTGGGGCGGCGAATGGTTCGAGTTGCGCGGCGTCCGGCCGCTCACCTACATCATCGGCCCGCTGGGCAGTGGCAAGACACGGCTGGCCCGGTGCTTAGCCGAAGCCCTGCCCGGCGCCGCATTCCTGGACTTGGAACGGCTGGCAGACGGGGGCATGGCGGCACGAGCGTTGCTGAACGCCGATCCGGCTCTCAAATCGCGGGTTGATCGCACCCTGGCCTGGCTGGTCGAGGACGGCGCCAAGGCATCGGCGGCCCTGACCGCGCTGCTTGTCGGACTGGAAGCAGATGGCGCGGCCGTCCTGGTCATTGACATAGTGGAACAAAGACTGGACGAGGCCACTCAGGAGGCGTTGATCGCCCATCTGCGGCGCCGGGAACCTGGCGAGCGACCGCTTTTCCTGCTCACGCGCTCCTCCTCAATCCTGGACTTGGAAGCCGTTGGCGCCGACGAGGCCATCATTCTCTGCCCTGCCAACCACAGCCCGCCAACACTCGTCGCTGCCCGTCCAGGCGCTCCCGGCTATGAGGCTGTCGCCACCTGCCTGGCGTCGCCCGAAGTGCGAGCACGGACAGAGGGCGTCGTCGCATGGCGGCCCCAGACGGCATGACAGCCATACCGTTTTGTGAAACGACAGGGCTGTTGAAGAAGACTGAGGCGGAACGGCTGCTGCTGGTGGGAGGCGGTCCTTTGAAGGCCGAACTCCGTCCCGTAGTCTGGCCAGCATGAAGCGGGTTGCGATTGTCGGAAATGCGGGGGGCGGCAAGTCTACGTTGGGGAGGCGTTTGGCTGAGCAGCATGGTCTCCCGTTCTTCTCAGTTGATCAGATTCAATGGCTGCCCGGCTGGGTGCAGGCAGACGAGGATGTAGTGCTGCGCAAGCTCGACGAGGTGACGAGAACGGAACACTGGGTTTTGGACGGCTGGGGACCTTGGCCTAGCATTGAGCGAAGGCTGGCAGTGGCAGACACGATCATCTTTGTTGATCTCCCACTCTGGATGCACTTCTGGCTTGCCGCGGAGCGCCAGATAGCGGCAGCACGAGGCGAGAACCGCAGCGACCCATTAGAGGGTTGTGACCAACTCGCGGTAACGAGAAGACTATTCGAGTTGATCTGGCGAGTGGATCGAGATTTGAAGCCAAAGCTACAAGCCATGCTTGAACGTCGCCCCATTACAGCCGCTTACCATCACGTAACGACACTTGCGGAGTTGGAGGTGCTTGGGAGGAGCTGATGTGACCTTGGATCGGGAGCGGACCACCACCGCATTGTGTCCGTAATCCTTGGCTTGCCATCCAGGACAAGGTGTTTTCAATCCCCTTCCATCCCCTCCAACAGCACCCGCAGCCGCGCCCGCACCGCATCCGGCGCCGCCTCGTCCACCGCCTGCTGCAGCAGCCGCATCCGCCGCCGGGCGGCGTAGAGCTGGTCCAGCAGCGACAGCACCACGGGCATCGCGTCCTCGTCCATGTGCAGCGACCGCAGTTCGGCGATCAGGCGGACGCGGGCCACGTCCACTTCCCGGAACAGCCAGCCACCGGGCGCGCCGTCTGGGCGCAGCCAGGTCAGCTCCACCCAACGGGTGATCTCCGTTTCCGCGACGCCCACGGTGGCGGACAGGGCTTGGACGGTGATCATGCGCCCTCCATCGCGCGGCGCGGGTTGCCGGGGTTGGCCGGGGTCCAATCGCGCAGGAACGTCTCAAGCGCATCGTCGGCGTCGGACAGGGTGACTTGCAGCGTCACGTACTGGTCGCCGGCAGGCCGCCCGGCATGGGCGGGGATGCCGCGCCCGCGCAGCCGCAGACGGGTACCGGTGTCGGACCGCTTGGGCACGGTCATCGCCACGCTGCCCGAGGGTGTCGGCACCGTGACGCGCCCGCCGAGCACGGTCTCCTTCAACGTGACCGGCAGCGTCAGGTGGATGTCGTCGCCGTCCCGGGTGAAGAACGGGTGCGGGTTGATGTGGACCTCGATCAGCGCGTCGCCGTCCGGCCCGCCGTTCCACCCCGCGCCGCCCTGGCCCTTGAGGCGCAGTGTTTGGCCGTCCTCGATGCCCGGCGGGATCTTCACGTCCAGGGTACGGCCGTCCGGCAGGGTCAGGGTGCGGGTCGCACCGCGCACGGCATCCAGGAACTCCACCGCGAGCGCATAGCGGGCATCGGCGCCGCGCATGCGCAAAGGCTCGCCGCCGCGGTTGAGGAAGTCGCCGAAGATGTCGCCATACGGGTGGCCATCTTCCGGCCCGGCGCGGTATCGCCCGCCCTCCGCCGCGTCGGCGTAACGGCGATAGCGCGGCGGCTCCGGCGCCACCGGGTCGCCGGCGGCGTCGATCTCGCCGCGGTCGAAGCGGGCGCGCTTGTCGGGGTCGGACAGCAGCTCGTTCGCCGCGTTGACCGCCTTGAACTTCTCCTCCGCGGCGGCGTTGCCGGGGTTGAGGTCGGGGTGGTACTGCTTGGCCAGCTTGCGGTAAGCCGAGCGGACCTGCTCCGGCGTGGCGTCGCGGGCAAGCTCCAGCGTCTTGTAGGGATCAGGCGGCGGCATTGGGGTCCATCTGGCTCCAAAAATTCGCCCGCCAGGCGCGGCATGCAAACAACCTGGGCGGAGCCGCTTTGTTTGCAGCCCCCTTCGCTCCTGGCAGGCCGGTTCAGGATCAGGCCGCCAGCTTGATTTGCCCCTGCATCCCCGGCCAGTCCGAATACCCCGTGGCGTCCCCACCGTACCAGTACTGCTTCGGCGCATCGGCCAGCGGCGCGCCGGTGCGCAGGCGCTCCACCAGGTCGGGGTTGGCGATGAACGGGCGGCCGAAGCTGATCAGGTCGGCATTGCCCTCGGCCAGGGTCTTCTCCGCCAGCTCGCGCCCGTAGTTGTTGTTGGCGACATAGGCGCCGCCGAACCGCCGCCGCAGCGCCGGGTAGTCGATGTCGTTGGCATCGCGGCTCATCTGCGTCACCCCCTCGATGTCGTGGATGTACATCAGGCCGAACCGGGACAGCGCGTCGATGTAGGCGCCGTAGGTTTCCATGGGGTCGCTGTCGAGCGGGGTGTCGCCCGGCGCCGTGGTGCCCGGCGAGATACGGATGCCGACCCGGGCGCCGCCGCTCCAAACCTCCGTCACTGCGGCCACCACCTCCAGCGGGAAGCGCAGCCGGTTTTCCAGCGTACCACCGTAGCGGTCGGTGCGCTTGTTGGTGCTGTCACGGATGAACTGCTCAAGCAGGTAGTTGTTGGCGGAGTGGATCTCCACGCCGTCGAACCCCGCATCCCGGGCGCACCGGGCGGCGTGGCGGTAATCGGCGACGATGGCGGGGATCTCGTCGGCTTCCAGGGCGCGCGGGGTCACGTGGTCCTGCAGCCCGTTGTTGGTGAAGGCCTGGCCGGACGGCTTGACCGCGGACGGTGCCACCGGCAGCGCGCCGCCGTGCAGGCTCGGATGGGAGATGCGCCCGGTGTGCCAAAGCTGCAGCACCATGCGCCCGTCTTGTGCGTGCACGGCGCGGGTGACGCGCTGCCAGGCCGCGACCTGCTCGGCCGTCCAGATGCCGGGCGTCAGCGCGTAGCCGCGCGCCTGCGCCGAGATGTTGGTCGCCTCCGACACGATCAGCCCGGCGGTGGCGCGCTGCGCGTAGTAGTCCGCCGCGAAGTCCGGCGGCACGCCGGCGTCGCTGGACCGGCTGCGGGTCAGCGGCGCCATGACGACGCGGTTCTTGAGTGGGAGGTCGCCCAGCATGAACGGCTGGAACAACGGGCTGTCTGAAATCTGCGGCATGAACATTCCATCAACGATGTCGGCGCGGGCGCTGGCCCGTGCGGTGTCCCGACATAAAAGGCGGTCCGGTCCGCGTTTCAGCCCCGCAGCCCCGTCATCTCATCATGGCCGCCCACGATCTCACGCCTGGACAGCCTTCCAAAGCGGGCGTGGCTTTGCTGTTCCACAAAGATGCGCAAACAAAATAAATACAGCTGAATAGGACCATCATCTCAACATCCAAAGTACTGCGCTCCTGTCCATGTCGAATGAGCCGCGATGCGTCTGCCGGCACCGATCCTGGGTTGCCAGGGCGCCGTACACAATTTTAGACGACCCGCGCAGGCCACGGGGCATTCTCGTCTCCTGCATTCATTGAGAGAGAATGCTCATGGCCACTTTGACTGTTGGAAACGGCGAACAGTATTCGACCATTTCTGCTGCGGTGGCGGCGTCGCACGGTGGCGATACCGTCAAAGTGGATGCCGGCACTTACACGAACGACGTGCTCAACATCTCGCACAGCCTCACGCTGCAGGCGGTGGGCGGCACAGTGAAGCTGGTCGGCACGGCGCAGCCGGCGAACGGGAAAGGCCTGATCGACGCGGGCGGCGCCGGGGTGAACGTGGCGATCACCGGGTTCGACATCTCGGGCGCCACCGTGCCGGACAAGAACGGCGCCGGCGTCCGCTACGAGGGCGGCACGCTGACCCTGGACAACGTCAACATCCACAACAACGAGAACGGCATCCTGGCCAACGCCGATGCGAACGGGTCGATCACGATCGCGAACTCCACCTTCGCCAACAACGGCATCGGCGACGGCCAAACCCACAACATCTACGTGGGCGCCATCGGCAACCTGGTGGTGAAGGACAGCACGATCACCAGCGCGCAGGTCGGCCACGACATCAAAAGCCGCGCCGCCAGCACCACGATCACCGGCAACACGATCACGGACGGCGCGACCGGCACGGCGAGCTACGAGATCGACCTGACGAACGGCGGGGTCGGCGACGTCGAGAACAACTTCATCGAGAAGGGCGCCCGCGCGGAGAACCCCATCGCCATCACCTTCGGCGAAGAAGGCAACGTTTACGCCAACAGCAGCCTGACGGTGAAGAACAACACGATCACGACGAGCTACACCGCCCACAACAGCACGGCGGTGGTGAACAGGACGGACGCCACGGCGAGCATCAGCGGCAACCAGCTTTACGGCTGGACGGCGGTGGCGTCCGGGCCGGCGTCGGTCGGCGCCAACACCACGCTTGCGTCCGAACCGGCAGCAAGCGCCGCCCCTGCCCCGGCCGCGCCCGACGCCAGCGGCGACGCGGCGATCACGCCCGACACGGTGGGCGGGAGGTCTGCGGCCGCCTTCGTGACCGACAGCTCAGCAAGTGTTCCGGAAAGCCCGGCAGGCGACCCGGCGCTGCCGTCCGCGTCGGACGTGGCAAGCGACGTTCTGGCAAGCTACGCCGACGCCGCGCCCCCCTCAGCGGCGGCAAGCTGGACGGACGGGCCTGTGCAGGACGGCGCGATGGACTTTGCCGCGCAGTGGGGGAGCCAACACCCGGCCTATGACGGCGCCCTGACGGAAACCGAGACCGCCGGGCAAACTGCGGCCGGCACCATCGGCCACGCGCGGGTGCATCACTCCTAGCCGACCGCTTTCGGCCCTCGTGCCGGGCCGCGTGCGCCGGGTCGGGGCTAGTTCCGGCGCCACAGCTCCTCGCTGAGCACGGTGGCGAAGCCGAGCCACAGGAGAAGCGGCACCGTCATGGCCGAGGCCGGCCGGTCCACCTCGCGGGCCGCCGCCGCGGTGCCCAGCGCCGCGGCGAGCATGGACGCGGAGGCGACGGCGCTTTCCCCCAGCTGCTTCCGGCGGAAGAACAGCCACGGATACCCGGCAAGGCCCACCAAGGTCAGCGCCCATGATCCGACCGCGGCGGAGCGCGCTTCCGTGCGCGGGGCGCGCAGCAGCCGGTAGCCTGCCCCGGCCAGCAGCAGCTCCAGCGCACCCCAGGCCGCCCCGATCAACGGGCCAGGCGGCGTATAGGACGGCTTGTTCAGCCGGGCATACCAAAGCGCCGTCCGCGGGCGCTGCGGGCCGTTGCGGGCGCCGAGCGCCGCCGCGGTCAGCACGCTGCCCATCGCCACTGCCGCCGCCG
>CALMAB010000758.1 GCA_937858325.1 uncultured Acetobacteraceae bacterium | reverse complement strand
ACAGCGTGGAGCAGGTCGGCGTGTTCACGCCCAAGATGGTG
This sequence comes from uncultured Acetobacteraceae bacterium, assembly GCA_937858325.1. Taxonomy (GTDB): domain Bacteria; phylum Pseudomonadota; class Alphaproteobacteria; order Acetobacterales; family Acetobacteraceae; genus CAHJXG01. The sequence continues at coordinate 2,258 of CALMAB010000758.1, read as the reverse complement.
CCGACCGGCGACCTGGGGCCGGGCGAGATGGGCTTCATCACCGCCTCCATCAAAACCGTGGCCGACTGCAACATCGGCGACACCATCACCGACGACCGCGTGCCGGCCGCCGCGGCGCTGGCCGGGTTCAAGCCCAGCGTCCCCGTGGTGTGGTGCGGCCTGTTCCCAGTCGATGCCGACGACTTCGAGCATTTGCGCGACAGCCTGGGCAAGCTCAGGCTGAACGACGCAAGTTTTCATTACGAGGTGGAAACTTCGGCCGCGCTCGGCTTCGGCTACCGCTGCGGCTTCCTGGGCCTGCTGCACCTGGAGATCATCCAGGAGCGGCTGAGCCGCGAGTTCAACCTGGACCTGATCGCGACGGCGCCGAGCGTGGTGTACCGCATCCACACCACCAAGGGCGCGGTCGAGGAGCTGCACAACCCGGCCGACATGCCGGAGCCGATGAAGATCGATCACATCGAGGAGCCGTGGATACGCGCCACCATCATGGTGCCGGACGATTACCTCGGCAGCGTGCTGACGCTGTGCAACGAGCGGCGCGGCCAGCAGGCGGACCTCACCTATGTCGGCAACCGCGCCATGGCGGTGTACCGCCTGCCGCTGAACGAGGTGGTGTTCGACTTCTACGACCGGCTGAAGTCGGTCACGCGGGGCTACGCCAGCTTCGACTACGCCATGGACGGCTACGAGGAAAGCGACCTGGTGCGGATCAGCATCCTGGTCAACCAGGACCCGGTGGATGCCCTGTCCTTCATCGCCCACCGCAGCGCTGCCGAGAGCCGGGGGCGGAGCATCTGCGCCAAGCTCAAGGACCTGATCCCCAAGCAGCTCTTCAAGATCGCGATCCAGGCGGCCATCGGCGGCAAGGTGATCGCGCGGGAAACCATCAGCGCGCTGAGCAAGGACGTGACGGCCAAGTGCTACGGCGGCGACATCAGCCGCAAGCGCAAGCTGCTGGACAAGCAGAAGGAAGGCAAGAAGCGGATGCGCCAGTTCGGCAAGGTGGAGATCCCGCAATCCGCCTTCTTGGCGGCGCTGAAGATGGATGCGTGAGCGGCGACGTGTGACCGGGGCGTGACCGGTTTGCATCGCCGCCCGGCGCTGCTATGGATGCGCCCGCGCTGGAGAGATGGCCGAGCGGCTTAAGGCGCACGCTTGGAAAGCGTGTGTGCGTGCAAGCGTACCGTGGGTTCGAATCCCACTCTCTCCGCCAACGCAATGAGTCACATCGTCTTCGCAACGTAAACAGAGGCTTATGGGGCGGCCAAGGCTCTTGTTTCACCTCACGGTCCACCTCGGACAACGGCCTGATCATGCCCTGTCAAGCGCCTGACTACCGTCAAGACGTTCGGAAGCCAGATAAGGAAATTGCCCGCCCGCTGCATGCCGGCAGGTAGCGCTTCATCATCAGGCGGCGACTGCAACTTGAACCCAGGCATTCCGCCCGCGATGGAATAGCCGGTAAGGTGGCCGCCATGCCGATGACCAATGATATGTCCCGCCGCGTCCTCCTGCGTTCCGCCCTTGCCCTGTCCGGGGCCATGCTGTCCGGCCGGGCCGGGGCGCAAACCGCGGGCCGTATGGTGCGGGACGGCGCCGGCCCCGACGTGCATCTCCCCGGCCCAGTCGGGCGCGTGCTGCCCGCAGGCCCTCCGGCGACGATCCTGCTGAGGACCCTGGCGCCCGACGTGATGACCGGCTGGGTGCGACGCCCGAGCCAGGCAGAGCTGGCCTTCCTGCCGCCCGAGGCTGCCGCGCTGCCGGAGGTTGGCCGCCTCACCGGGCGCGACAACACCGCGAACGTCGAGGCTGTGCTGGCGCAGCGGCCCGACCTCGTTCTGGACTACGGATCGGTCGGCGCGACCTACGTCTCGTTGGCCGACCGGGTGCAGGCGCAGACGGGCCTGCCGGACCTGCTGCTCGACGGCACGCTGGCCCGCATCCCCGGAACCTATGCCTTGCTGGGGGAGATCCTGGAACGCCGGGAAGCCGCCACGGTGCGCGCCGATGCGGCCCGCCAAATCCTTGCCGAAGCGCAAGCCGTCGCAGACAGGCTGCGGTCCAGGGGGCGGCCGAGCGTGTATTACGCCCGTGGCCCGCGCGGCCTGGAAACCGGCCTATCCGGCTCGATCAACACGGAGATCCTGGAATTCGCCGGGGCCGGACAGCCCGGAACGCGGGATCGGATACCGCCCCAGCGCCAAGGCTGCCCGCACGGCGCCCCCCCGCGCCGCGCCCGCGATGCCCCAGGACCA
>CALMAB010000757.1 GCA_937858325.1 uncultured Acetobacteraceae bacterium | reverse complement strand
TCTTTGGCCTACCTGCCGATCTACACGCTGTCCGGCCTGTCGCGCCTCCGCCTAGCGCCATGGCCGGAGGTGGCGTTGCAGGCGCTGTATCAGGGCGTGCTGGTCAGCGGCGTGTCCATCATCGCCTTCAACCGCGCCATCGCGCTGATCGGGCCGGGCGCCGCGGCCTCGGTCGTGTCCCTGGTGCCGGTGGTGGCCACGCTGCTGGGCATCCCGATCCTGGGCGAGTGGCCGACCCCGCTCGCGACGGTTGCGGTGGCCGCCATCGTCGCGGGCGTGCTGCTGGCGGTGCGGACGCCGGCTGCGGCGGCGCGCGAGTCCGTCCTGTGACGGAGGAGAATGCCGACTGCTCTGTTGGACGATTGCAACCGACCCTACTTTGCCATTCGCGATCCGACAGCGTTGCCTCCTAAGCGGTCGTTCCGACAAGCCGAGCAATTCCCGCTTTTCCGTGCAGAGCAGGCCATTTTGGGAAACGTGTTTCGGGAACAGGTTTTGAGAAAATGGCCCCGGCTCGGGCGCCGTGCCCCCGAACTGCGGCGGGTTTTCCCGCTGGACCTTGGTTTGCGGGAAGGCGGGTTCCTGCTCACCGTCCCACTGGGGACAGCCCTCCTGGTCAGCGCCTGCATGATCGATGGGTTCTGGCTTAGACGTCGTTGCAAATGCCGGCTGCGCTCAACCTTCTTGACCGAGTCAACGCGAGAGCACTTGTTCGACCCGACCCCGATGTTCCGTTCCCCAGTCGCATAGCGGGAGGAGCGCTCGCACCAGCGTCTGGCCGAACTCGGTCATGGCATAATCGACTTTGGGCGGAACCTGCTGGTGGTCGTGTCGGGTCAACACCCCCACGCCGACCAGCTCTCGCAATTGCTGGATCAGCACCTTCTCGCTGATGCCGGCGACCGAGCGCTTGAGGTCCCCGAAGCGCTTCGGCCCCGAGCGGAGCTGGTACAGGATCAGCGGCTTCCACTTGCCGCCCATGACAGCCAGCGAAACGTCGAGACCGCAGGCAGGATCATCGGTGCTCACGGCGGCACCTTACACTTACCTCCAGGTAGGTTCTAGCAATCAGGATGCGTTGGCTCATATCGCGCTCCGTCGGTCATGGAGGGGCAGCAGCAGAGCAAACCGCCGCTGACGGCCTGACCCGTAGGTAGGAATAGACCAGCATGAGTGCTCAACAAAACATCGACATCGCGCGCGAGCTCCTCGATGGGATTGCGAACAGCCGTGATCCTGCGGAGATCGCCGCATCGTTTGCCGACGATCTCAGTTTCGAGATACAAGGGGACAATGGTGTCCTGCCGTGGATCGGTCGCAAAACCGGCCGCGTGGCAATGGCCGACTTCATGCGGGATATTCGTGACCTGACTGAGCCGGTCGCGTTCGACGTCGAGGACGTCCTGGCGAACGACAGCCGCGCCGTGATCGTCGGTTCGCTTCAGACCCGCATTAAGAATACGGGCAAGATCACCGCCACACAGTTCGCGATCATCCTGACGATCGCAAACGGCTTGGTGTCGCGCTTTCAGATGCTCGAGGACAGCTTCAATCTTTCCAAGGCAGCCCGCTAGCCGAACACGCACAATTCCTTGACCATCACCCTCTGGCCGCCGCACCGGTGCCAGGAGGAAACCTGCTGATGCACTTTCCCGTTTCTCGATCCTTTTCGAGAAAGCTGACACCGTCTGACAACGGCAGCTATGGCAAACTACCGTCCCGAAACCGGCCTGTCCGTTTTCCACCATGAGCGGTCATTCAATCAAGCCGCCAACATCAATCGTCCAGCACAGCCGCGGTACGCCCGGCATGGATCTGCGCTAGCACGGCCACCTCGTCGAAGATGCGCCATTCCCGCAGCACCTTGCCATCCTTCACCTCGAAGTGGCTGATGCCCAGCACGTTGACCGGCGTGCGCGTCACCGGGCCGTAGGTCGGCACGCCGCAATAGGTGCCGCGTAGCAGCCACACCGCCGCGATCCGCAACCCGTTCTCCGGCCCGTCGAGCACCGCAATGTCCCGCACCTCCACCCGGAAGTCCGGAAACGTCGCGAGCAGGTTCACCAGTTCGACCTGATACGGGTCGATGCCCTGCACCCGGCGCATCCGCACGGAATGGCACACCACCTGGCGGTCGCAATAGGCCGGGACCCGATTGAACAGGCGGGCGTTCCAAACCTCCTCGAACAAGCCCTGCACCAGCGCGCATTCCGCATGGTGGCGCGGCGGGCGCGGGCCGGAGATGCCGGCGCGCGCCGGGTCCGCGATCCGTCCGGCGAACGGCCCCTGCCCGCTGCCGAGCGCCACCGCGCGGCCGAGCACCGGGCTGGCATCGGCGAGGTCGGCGGCAACACGGTAAGGATCAAGACCCAGGTGCTCCAGCACTGCCCATTCGTCCCGGACGATCCACTCCTCCGACACCTTGTTGCCCTGCACCAGGCAGTGCGCAATCGTGCGCGACATCCAATCCCGCCCGGTCGGCGGGCCGTAGGTCCAGAAGCCGGTATGCGTGCCGGACTTGAACACGCGGTGCGAGCTGATGAAACCGCCGGGTCCGCGCAGTTCCCAGATCACGTCCTCGCCGTGCCCGCCGCCGCCGTTCGGGAAGGCGGCGAACTTCTGCAGGGAGTTCTGCATCACGTGGTCAAAGCCGTAGGTCTCGCCGTAGGCCGTGTGTACCTTGACGTCCGCGGCGTAATGCTCGTGCAGCCGCCCCAATCCGCGGTCGATCCAGATCGCGTCGGTCCAGCTCAGGATGTAGTCGCGCGGGTCGCGATACGGCGCGTAGGC
>CALMAB010000756.1 GCA_937858325.1 uncultured Acetobacteraceae bacterium | reverse complement strand
CACCGGCATAGGTGAACTCCGCCTCCGGCCGGGCGCCGCAGATGGGGCAGGGGATCAGCAGCATCTTAGTGCGCCACCGCTGCCGCGGCGGCCTCGTCGATCAACTGCCCCGTGCGGAACCGGTCGAGCGCGAAGGGGGCGTTGATCGGATGCGGTTCGTCGTGCGCCATCGTGTGTGCGAAGACATGGCCTGAGCCGGGTGTCGCCTTGAACCCTCCAGTACCCCAGCCGCAATTCACATACAGCCCCGGCACCGGCGTCTTGCCGATGATCGGGCTGCGGTCCGGCGTCACATCGACGATGCCGCCCCAATTGCGCAGCATCCGCATCCGCCGGAACTGCGGGAACAGCTCGCAGATGGCGTCCAGCGTATGCGTCGCGATGTGCAGGCCGCCCTGCTGGCTGTAGCTCGTGTAAGCATCGGTGCCGGCGCCGATCACCAGCTCGCCCTTGTCGGACTGGCTGATGTAGGCGTGGATCGTGTTGGACATGACGACGCAGGGGAAGCAGGGCTTCACGGGCTCGCTGACCAGCGCCTGCAGCGGGTAGCTTTCCAGCGGCATCCGCACGCCGGCCTGCGCCATGACGACGCTGGTGTGCCCGGCCGCAACGACGCCGACGCGCCGGGTCGCCACCGCGCCGCGGGTGGTGTCCACGCCGCACACCGCGCCGCTCGCGTCTCGGCGGATGCCCGTCACCTCGCAGTTCTGCACGATATCCACGCCCAGCGCGCTCGCCGCCCGGGCGTATCCCCAAGCCACCGCATCGTGCCGCGCCGTCCCGCCCCGGCGCTGCAGCGCCGCGCCCAGCACCGGGTAGCGCATTCCGGCATCGAGGCTCAGCGGTGGGCAACACTCCTGCGCCTGCTCCGGCGACAGCCAGTCGTTGTCCACGCCGGCCAACTGGTTCGCATACACATGCCGCTTGCCCACCTGCACGTCATGCACGGTGTGGGCCAGCATCATCACGCCCCGCGGCGAGAACATGACGTTGTAGTTCAGCTCCCGCGACAGCCCTTCCCAGAGCTTGACCGCATGGTCATACAGCGCGGCGCTTTCTTCCATCAGGTAGTTGCTGCGGATGATCGTCGTGTTGCGTCCGGTGTTGCCGCCGCCGAGCCAACCCTTCTCCAGCACCGCCACCCGGCGGATGCCGTGCTGCTTGGCCAGGTAGTAGGCCGTCGCCAGCCCGTGCCCGCCCGCGCCGACGATCACGGCGTCATAGGCGGGCGCTGGGCGGTCCGGGGAGCGCCAATGCTCGGTCCAGCCGGATTGGCCGCGAATGGCCTCGCGCACAAGGCGGGCAGCGGAAAAGTGCTTCATGCGTCATTCTCACTACGCCGTGGTCGCCGCGCTTGCCTGGCTGCGACGCGCCGCTTGCTTGATTCCGCCAGGCTGGGCGTCAAGACATCCAGGACATCACGACATCCGAATACTGGCTGACCCAATCCGGAAGGTGAGCGCCGCAAGGGCGCTCATCGGTCGATTACCAAGTCTTCGAGTGGGCGGCTGCAACAGATCAGCACCATCCCTCCATCAATCTCTCGTTGGCGGATGCCGCCGCCGTGCCGCATATCGACCCGGCCCGACAGCATCCGGCTCTTGCAAGTGCCGCAGACCCCGCGCGTGCAGGACGAGGGCAAGCGCAACCCCGCCGCCTTCGCCGCCGCGAGCACGGTGGTGCCGGGCGGGCAGGCGACCACCTTGCCGGTTTTGGCGAAGGTCACGCTGAACGTCGCCTCCGCGACGGCTTCGGCATCGGCGACCTGCTCGTGAACAGCCTCCGGCAGCGCCTCGAAGTTGAAGCTTTCTTCATGGTACCGGCTGCGGTCGAAGCCGGCCTGGTCCAGCAACGCGCGCACCGCGGCCATGTAGGGCGCCGGGCCGCAGCAGTACACCTCCCGGGCCATGAGGTCAGGCGCCAGCAGGCCGAGCGCGCGGCCGTCAAGCCTCCCGACCAGGCCGGGCCACCCCGGCTCGCCCTCCGTCGTTTCCACCACATGCGCGACCCGCAGGCGGGGCAGGCGGCGCGTCATCAGTGCAAGCTCGTCCCGGAAGATGATGTCGCGCGCCGAGCGGGCGCTGTGCACGAACACCACATCGCGGTCCTCGGCACGGTCAAACAGGGTTCGCACCATGCTCATCAGCGGCGTCACCCCGCTGCCGCCCGACAGCAGCAGCAACGGGGCGCCCGACGCGCGGGGCAGCACGAAATCACCGGACGGCCCTGTGGCGCGCAGGCGCACGCCGGGCCGCACGTTGTCGTGCAGCCAGTTGGAGACCGGGCCGCCGCGCACGCGCTTCGTGGTGATCGACAGCGTTTCGGGCCGGGTCGGCGGGGAGGAAATCGTGTAGCAGCGGAACACCGTCTCGCCGTTGATCGGCAGTTCCAGCGTCAGGAACTGACCCGGCTCGAAGCGGAAACGGCAAGGGCGGTCGGCGGCGAAATAGAGGCTCCGCACATCATGCGTTTCCTCCGTCACTGCCCGGCACACCAAATCACCCTCGTGATCGACCCCCCAAACCGGGAGTGCATCGCCAGTGATCTGCGCCGGGCCACCGATCAGCATACGGTTTGCACCGACGTATCAGCCCATCGCACCACCATGCCGATCATGGATGTGGCCTTCTCCGGAATTCTAATTGCACGACAAACATTGGCGCGATGCTGTTGCGTGCGGGCCGCAATGGCTTGTTGGAACACGCCATCTGTTTGCATGGGGGCGACGCCGGGTTGTGACGTTCAGGCATACTGACGGCGTTCCGGCGGCATCAGTCCCGGGTTGATGAGCGGCCGGCCGGAAATAGGTCCAGCGGTGGACCGGTGCAGGCTGGGCGGGTGGCCGAACGCCCCGCGGAACTGGCGCGAGAAGTGCGCCCCGTCCGCGAACCCGGCCTCGATGGCCACTTCCGTCACGCTGAGCGCCGTGTTGTTCAGCAGCCAGCTTGCATAGCGCAGCCGCAGCTCGCGGTAGGCTGCGGTGGGGCACACGCCCAGGACCTGCTGGAACCGCCGCTCCAACTGCCGTGGCGACAGGCCGACCCGGCGCGCCACCTCGTCCACCGGCAGCGGCGCGCCTAGGTTCTGCTCCATCAGTAGCAGGGCGCGGTGCACCTTCTCGTCCGACTGGTTGCCCGCGCTGGCGATGGGCGGGTGCGGCTGCGCGTCGTCGGCGCTGCGGATACGGCTGAGCAGCATGACGTGCTGCGCCTTTTGCGCCTGCGCCGGGCCGACGTGCCGCTTGATGAGGTGAACCGCAAGGTCCGCCACGTTGCTGCCGCCGGAGCAGGTGATGCGGTCGCGGTCCACCAGGAACAGCCGATCCGCCACCGCATCCTGGTCCGGGAACTCGTCCTTGAAGTCCTGGTAGTGGAACCAGCTCACGCAGGCCTGGCGGCCGGCCATCAGGCCTTCGCGGCACAGCAGGAAGCTGCCGGTGCACACGCCGACCAGCGGCGTGCCAACGGCTGCGGCGCGCCGCAGGTAGGCGCGCGCCGCCGGGTCAAGCGCCGTCCCGTGCCGCAGCAAGCCGCCGACCACCACGACGTAATCCAGCTCGTCCGGCGGGAGCAGCCCGCTCGTGGGCGTGACAAGCATCCCGCAACTGCTGCGTACCGGGTCCAGGCGCGCCGCCATCACCGGCCATTGGCAGCGGATCGGCCGGGACAGGTCGCCCTCATCCCCGGCCAGCCGCAAGGCATCGACGAACAGCGAGAACGCCGACAGCGTGAAGTTGTTGGCGAGGATAAAGCCGATGCGGAGGATCGGCCCGCCCCCGTCCGTCATCCGCCCCTCTCTACCCCTGGCCCATACCGGCGCGCAGCCGCTCGATGTACCAGGTGCAGAAGTTATCGACCATGTACTCGGCCGGGGCGTAGGGGCCGGGTTCGTGCGCCGCGCTGGCGGCGCCGGCCTGCGCCATCTCGACAAAGCTCGCGTCCTGCTCGTTGGTCGCGCGCCAAACCTCGGTGAGGCGGTCCACGTCGTAATCGACGCCCTCCACGGCATCCTTGGCCACCAGCCACGTCGTCCGCACCAAGGTGCGCCCGGGCGCCACGGGAGTCGTCGCAAAGGTCACGGCGTGGTCGCCCAGGAAATGGTGCCAACTGTTGGGCTGGGTGTGCAGGTGCAGCGCGCCCATGCGCGGCTGGGTGAACGCGGCGACCAGGCGTCGGGAGGCCTGGCGCGCATCCATGGTGTAGCTTTCGCCGGGTCCGTCGAGCGCCAGCCGTTCAGTGCGGAACCCGGTTGGGCGGCCGTGCAGGTCCTCCAGCGCGCGCCAGGGCAGGCCGGCGGCGTCCCAGATGGCCTCGAACTCCGTCTGGGTGCGCAGGAAACGCTGGTAGTCCTCCGCCTGCGCAGGCGTCACGTCAGCCGCCGAGTAGCCGAAGAAGCTGAACAGGCTGCACAGCAACTCCGGGTGGCCGCCGCAATGGTAGCACTCGCGGTTGTTCTCGATGGTGAGCTTCCAGTTGCCGTGCTCAACCAGGTCGATCTGTGCCGCCACTTTGCAGTCCTGCAGCCGGTGCGGCGAAAGGTAAGGGCCGACCTGTGCCGCCATGTCGTCGAAGTCCACCGGCGGCTCGTCGGCCAGGCAGATGAACAGCAGCCCGGCCAGGCTGCGCACGTGCACCGGCTTCAGCCCATGCTCGGGCGAGCCGACGCAGAAGGGCATGTTGTCGGCGTGGATCAGCGCGCCCGAAAGGTCGTAGGTCCATTGGTGGTAAGGACAGACGAGGTTGCCGACAAAGCCCTTGCCGTCCCGCAGGATCACCGCGCCGCGGTGCCGGCACACGTTGTGGAACGCGCGCACGGCCATGTCGTCGTCGCGCACCAGGATCACGGAGGTGCCGCCCAGCTGCACCGTCACGTAGTCACCGGGTTCGGGGACCTCCGGCTCGCTCGCGACGAAGATCCAATGCCGGCCGAAGATCAGCCGCATATCAAGGTCGAACACGTCCTGGCTGGTGTAGAACGCGGACTCCAGACTGTGGCCGGGCCGGCGACGGGCAACCAAAGCGTCCAAGCCGGATTGCGTAATGGCGGTCATGGTTCAAAGGTCCTTGGCGTGGCGCAGCCCATCGAACACGGCTGCATGGATGTTGCGGCTGGCCACCGCGTCGCCGATGCGCATCAGGCGGTAGGCGCCACCGGGGTTGCGCGCCACGGATTGCGGCTGCCCGGCCAGCAGCGCCCGGTGGTCCACTTCGCCCAAGTTGACCGAGCCGGGCCGCAGCGCGAAGTACAATTCATCGAGCGGCAGCGTGCCGTGCTCGACCACCACCTGATCCACCAGGCGCTCCTCCGTGCGCGGGCCGTAGTCGCTGCCGAGCGTCGCCGCCAGCTTGTTGCCTTCCCGCCGCACCGACAGCACGCGGCTGTTGATGGTGATCCGCGCCCCGGCGCGCTGCAGCACCCGGGCAAAGCCCGCGTGGTTCAAGCCGCCAAGCTCCGGCGCGAACATCCGCTCCGGCGTCACGACCTCCAGCTCCGACCCGGCGGATGCGACCAGCTCGGCCGCCTGCATTCCGGGATAGTTGCCGTTGTCGTCGTAGATCAGCACCCGCTCCGCTGGCTTCACCGCGCCGGACACCAGGTCCCAGGTCGATGTGACCAGCTCGTTGCCGCTGCCGAGGATTTCCGTGTTCGGGATGCCGCCGGTCGCGACGAACACCACGTCCGGCTCCTCCGCCAGCACGTCGTCCGCCTCCGCCCATGTGGCGAAGCGTAGGTCCGCGCCGAGGCGCTCCAGCTCCGACAGCCGCCAGTCCACGATGCCGATCAACTCCCGCCGCCGGGGCGAGCGCGCGACGAGCAGGATTTGCCCGCCCGCCTGCTCCGTCGCCTCGAACAGCGTGACCGAATGGCCGCGCTCGGCCGAAACCCGCGCCGCTTCCAGCCCGGCCGGCCCGGCGCCCACCACCACGACCCGGCGCCGTGGCCCGTCCGTGCGCGCCACCACCTGCGGCATGGTGGCCTCCCGCCCGGTCGCCGCGTTGTGGATGCACAGCGCCTCGTTGCCCTCGTAGATGCGGTCGATGCAGTAGCTTGCGCCGACGCAGGGGCGGATCAGGTGCTCCCGCCGCTCCATGACCTTGCGGACGATGTGCGGATCGGCGATCAGCGCCCGGGTCATGCCGACCATGTCGAGCTTGCCCTCCGCGATGGCATGTCGCGCGGTGGCGACATCGTTGATGCGGGCGGCGTGGAACACCGGAATGTTCGCCGCCGCCCGCACCTCGCCCGCGAAGTCGAGGTGCGGGGCGGAGCGCATGCCGGCAATCGGGATGACGTCCACAAGCGCGGCGTCGCTTTCCATGTGGCCGCGGATGATGTTCAGGAAGTCGGCAAGGCCGGACGCCTTGAAGCGGCGGGCGATCTCGATGCCCTCCTCGCGCGACAGGCCGATCTCCCAGTCCTCGTCCGCCACCATGCGCAGGCCGAGCAGGAAGTCCGGCCCCACCGCGTCCCGCATCGCCTGCATGACCCGGAGCGAGAACGCCATGCGGGCCGAAAGGTCGCCGCCGAACGCGTCCTCACGATGGTTGGTGGCCGGCGACCAGAACTGGTCCGGCAGATGGCCGTAGGCGTTGATTTCCAGCCCGTCCAGCCCGGCCGCCTGCATACGTTGCGCCGCAGTGGCGTAGTCCGCGACGATGCGGTCGATGTCCCAATCTTCCACCGCCTTGGGAAAGGCGCGGTGGGCCGGCTCGCGGATCGGAGAAGGCGCCAGCACCGGCAGCCAGTCCGCCTTGTTCCAGGCGGTGCGGCGGCCAAGGTGGGTGATCTGGATCATCACAGCCGAGCCGTGCTCGTGGCATTCGTCGGTGAGGCGTTTCAGCCAGGGGACGATCTCGTCCTTGTAGGCCAGCAGGTTGCCGAACACCGGCGGGCTGTCGGGCGACACCACGGCGGACCCGGCCGTCATGGTCAGCGCCACGCCGCCCCGCGCCTTTTCCACGTGATACAGCCGGTAGCGGTCCTTCGGCATGCCGTCTTCGCTGTAGTACGGCTCGTGCGCCGTGCTCATGACCCGGTTGCGCAGCGTGAGGTGCCGCAGTCGGTACGGCTGCAGCAGCGGGTCTTTGGTGCGGTCGAGCACGTCGCCGATGGCGTTCATGACTCCAGTCCTCGGTCAACAGGCCGGGCGCGGGGCGATCCTGCCACGCACAGGCGGATCATAGCAGGATGCGGGGCATACTGGCTGCTTTCTTGCATTGCCACGCCGGCAGCTTGCCTGCAAGCGACATGGTTGGAACGCCCCGCGCGTCAACCGCCGATCTCGACCACGACCCGTCCGCGGATGCGCCCGGCGAGGATTTCTTCCGCCGCTTGCGGCACGTCGGCCAAGCTGATCGTGCGGGTCATCGCGTCGAGCTTGGCCACGTCAAGCTCCCGGGCCAGCCGATCCCATGCCTCGGTGCGGTGCGCCCGGGGCGCCATCACGGACTCAATTCCGAGCAACGCGACGCCGCGCAGGATGAACGGCGCGACCGACGCCGGCAGGTCCATGCCGCCCGCCAGCCCGCACGCCGCGACCGCGCCGCCAGAACGCGTCATGGACAAGACGTTGGCCAGCGTGGCCGAACCCACGGAGTCGATGCCCGCCGCCCAACGCTCCTTGCCGAGCGGCTTCGGCGCGCCGGCCAGACTGGCGCGGTCAATCACCTCGTCCGCGCCCAAGCCGGTCAGGTACTCCGTCTCTTCCATCCGCCCGGTGGAGGCGATCACCCGCCAGCCGGCACGGTGCAGCAGGGCGATTGCGACCGAGCCGACCCCGCCGGCCGCCCCGGTGACAACCGCCGGGCCGGCGTCGGGCGTGAGGCCGTGCCGCTCGATGGCCATCAGCGAAAGCATCGCCGTGTAGCCCGCGGTGCCGACCGCCATCGCCTGCGCGGCCGAAAGGCCGGAGGGCAGCGGGACCAGCCACTCGCCCTTGACCCGGCTCCGCTCGGCATAGCCGCCGAGATGCGTTTCTCCCGTGCCCCAACCGTTCAGCAGCACGGCGTCGCCGGGCTTGAAGCCGGTATGCGCGGAGGCCTCGACCACGCCCGCAAAGTCGATGCCGGGGATCATCGGGAAGCGGCGCACGACCGGCGCCTTGCCGGTCACGGCGAGGCCGTCCTTGTAGTTGAGGCAGGAGTGCGAGATGCGGACGGTGACGTCGCCTTCCATCAGCCCGGCCTCGTCGAAGTCGCGCAGGGCCGCCTGCTGGCCGCCGTCGTGCTTGTCGATTACGAGTGCCTTCATCGCGTTTCCCCTGCTGACGGGCTGGCTGCCCGCTTGACGGCACAGCTGTATGCCGTGCCGTGGCAGGCCTCAAGGCCAGCGCCGTGGCGGGAAAGCAAAGTTACGCTGTCACGTCGCAAACCCCTGCACCAAACTGCCGGAGACCAGCCGCCAGCCGTCCACAAGAACGAAGAAGATCAGCTTGAACGGCAGCGACACCGCGTTGGGCGGGAGCATCATCATGCCCAGGCTCATCAGCACGCTGCCGACCACCAGGTCGATGACGAGAAACGGCAGGTAAAGCAGAAACCCCATCTCGAACGCGCGCCGCATCTCGCCGATCATGAAGGCGGGCACCAGGGCGCGCCACTGCGCTTGGTCCGGGGTGGGCGGAGCCTGGATCTGCCCCAGGTCGAGGAAGAGCTGCAGGTCGGCGCCGCGGACGTTGGCGGCCATGAAGGCACGGAACGGCTCCGCGGTCAGCCGCAGCCCTTCCATCTCGCCGACCTGGCCCTGCGTCATCGGCAGCACGCCGCTGGTCCAGGCCTGGTCCATCACCGGCTGCATGACGAAGTAGGTGAGGAACAGGGCCAAGCCGATCAGCACGGTGTTGGGCGGCGTGCCCTGCGCGCCGATGGCGCTCCGCAACAGCGAGAGCACGATCACGATCCGGGTGAACGCGGTGGCCATCACCAAGAGGCTGGGCGCGAGCGACAGCACGGTGACAAGGGCGGTCAGCTGCACAAGCCGGCCCGTCGCGCCCGCCTGCCCGGCGGCGCCCAGGTCGATGTTGACCGATTGCGCGTGGACCAGGCTTGGGGCCAGGGCTAGGATGAACAGCGCCGCGCAGGCAACGCGCGGCGGCGCTTGCTTCACGAGCTGGTCCCCGACGCCGGTGGCAGCCAACTGACCACCTGTTCGGAGCTGCTTCCGATCAGCAACAGCAGTTCGCGCCCGTCGCACGAGACCACTTGCAACCGCCGGGTGCGGTCCAACGGCAGGGTCTCGCCGAGCACAAGCCGGCGCCCGGCGGCCGGCTGAGCAAGCCGCAGCACCCGCGCGCCCCGCCCGGCCAACACGACCATGCCGAGTACCGCGGCCAGCGCCGCCCCAGCCATCGCGACAGTTTGGATCAAAGCAGACATCGGGCGGCCTTTTGCCGTTGGGGGGACGCTACGGGTCCGTGGCCCGGAGTGCCACGCCCAACGCATCAATCCGGCCAAGCAACGAAAAAAGCAAGGCGCAAGCCGTGCGGCCTTCACGCGGGGGCAGGTCGAGCGCCTTGGCGCAGAGCAGTCCCACGGACCGCTCAAGCCCGGTCACGTCAACCCGGCGCCCGCCTGCGGCCAGGCCCGCGGCAAGGTTCACCGTGTCGTGCAAAGTCTTCGACAGGCTTGCCAACTCGCCCACGGCATCGTGGGCAGGCTGCGGCCAGAGTTCCAGATCATCGGGGGCGGTCAGGTTCATCATGCCCGCAGCATGACAATAATTGGTTACTAATTCGTTTCAAACACGCTTAAAGGTTCCATTAACCAATCTTGTGCATCCTGCCCGCGGGCAAACAGGGGAATGCGATGGACCCGAACGGAGTAGGCTCCGCCGATATCGGCTTGTTCCGCATGGTGGAGCAGCGCCTCGCCTGGGTGGGGCGGCGCCAGGAGCTCCTTGCGCAGAACGTCGCCAATGCCAACACGCCGGGCTACCAACCGCGGGACCTGGCGCCCTTCGCCAAGGCGCTAGCGCACGCCGACCCGGCTGCGGCGCTGGTGCGGACCGACCCCAAGCACATCGCCATCACGGGCACGCTGCAATCCGGCCAGGTCGTCCGCCCGCGGGAGCATTCGCCGGACGGCAACGGCGTTTCGATGGAGGATCAATTGACCAAGGTGGCCGACACGTCCAACACGCAGGAGTTGGTGGCAAACCTGTATCGCAAGTACCAAGGCATGTTCCGCACCGCCATGGGCCGGGGAGGTTAAAAGCCATGGACATCACCAAGGCGCTCACCCTTTCGGCCCGCGGCATGGACGTGCAAACGGCCCGCCTGCGCACCATCGCCGAAAACCTGGCCAACCAGGACACCACCGGCTCCACGCCCGGCGCGGAGCCATACCGCCGCAAGGTCATCACCTTCGAGAACCGGATGGACGCGGCGCTCGGCGCCACGACCGTCCGCGTCAAGACCATCGCGCCGGACAAAGGCGAGCTGCCCACGCGCTTCGACCCGTCCCATCCGGCGGCCGACGCGAAGGGCTATGTCAAGACGCCCAACGTCAACAGCTTCATCGAGGTCATGGACATGCGCGAAGCGCAGCGCGGCTACAGCGCGAACATGAACGTGATGGAGGTAACCCGGTCGATGCTGACACGCACGATCGAGATGCTGAAATGACGGTCCCGGTCCTCACCGTCACCCCGGCCGGCGCCGCCGGCGCCTATGCGCGCGGGCAGAATGGCGCTGGGCCGGGGGAGGGCGGGTCGGCCGCGGCGGGCGGTGGCGAATGCTGACCCGGGCGCTCGGCTCCGTGGTCGATGCCGGGCACCAGGCGGGCGCGCAG
>CALMAB010000755.1 GCA_937858325.1 uncultured Acetobacteraceae bacterium | reverse complement strand
CAGCAGCTTGGCGCCGCGGGCCTGGTGCAGGGCGTCCATCACCTCGCCGTACACGTCGAGCTGCACCTGGCTCGCGGCGGCGTTGCCGACGCGCACCGGGGCGGCGCCCTGGTAGCCCGGCAGGAAATCGACCGTGGATTCCGCCAGCCGCCGCTCGCCGGCGATGCCGTACATGATCTGCACCTGGTCGGGGCTGCCGGCGATGCTGCGGTGCAGCCATTCGGCCCAGGCCGCGGCCTCGTCGTAGTAGCCGGTGGACATGAACGCGAACAGGGTGATGGTGGCGTCGCGCAGCCAGCAGAACCGGTAGTCCCAGTTGCGCGGGCCTTTCAGCGCCTCGGGCAAGGACGTGGTGGGGGCGGCGACGATCCCGCCGGTCGGGGCAAAGGTCAGGCATTTCAGCGTGAGCAGCGAGCGGCGCACCGCCGGCGCCCAGGGGCCGTCATAGGTCATGCGGCTGGCCCAGGCGGCCCAGAACTGCTCCGTGCGGTACAACGCGTCGTCGGCGTCGATGCTGAGCGGCCTCGGCAGGTGCGACGCGCTGTGGGTCAGCACGAAGTTGACGGTCTCGCCCTCCGACACCGTGAAATCGGCGACGGTCTCCATCGCTTCCCCGTGCAGCGCCACGTTGGTGCGCAGCACCACCATCTCCGGCCCGGCCACCGCCACGACGCCGTTGCCGCCTTTCCGCTTGGTGACCCACGGCACGGACGCGCCGTAGTCGAAGCGCAGCGACAGCTCCATCCGCATCGGCACGGCGCCGCGCCGGCCCTTGACGATGCGGACGATGCAGCTGTTCGGGCTTTCCGGCACCATGAAGTCGATCACGGCGACCTGGCCGTCCGGGGTGTCGAACAGGGTTTCCAGCACCAGGGTGTCGTCGCGGTAACGGCGGGTGGCCGGCCCGCTCTGCGACTTGGGCGCCAGCAGGAAGCGGCCGTGCTGCTCGTTGCCCAGCAGGGCGGCAAAGCAGGCGCCGCTGTCGAACCGCGGCCAGCACAGCCAATCGATGCTGCCGTTGCGCCCGACCAGCGCGGCGGTGGTGCAGTCGCCGATCAGGGCGTAGTCCTCGATGGGCAGCGCGTTGGCCAAGGGCTGGTCAACCGAAGCTTGGTCCATGGCTAGTGTGGCCTCCGTGTCGTGGGGAGCGTGGCGTCGAGCCATTCGCGCATGAGCCGCGTCGCGGCGTCCGGCTGTTCCATGGGCAGCAGGTGCCCGGCGCCCTCCACGACGTGCAGCGCGGCGCCGGGCACGAGGCTTGCGATCTCGGCGGCGTGGTCCGGGGGCGTGAGCTGGTCGCCCTCGCCCACGGCGACCAGCGTGGGCACGGCGATGCGCGGCAGGTCCGGGCGGCTGTCAGGGCGGGCAACGATGGCGGCTTGCTGGCGCAGGTAGGCCGCCGGCCCGACCCGGTCGGCCATCGCCATCACCTCCTCGCTCAACGCCTGGTCGCCGAGCCGGGCGGGATGCAGCAGCAACGGCCGCAAGCGCGGGGTGCTGCCCTTGAACCGGCCGCCGCGGGCGACCCGCGCCATCAGGCCGCGTCGCCGCCGCGCCTGCTCCGGCGTGTCGGGGCGGGCGCTGGTGTCCATCAGGCACAGGGCGTCCACCCGCTCCGGCGCGCGGCGCACCAGCGCCATGGCCGCATAGCCGCCCATGCTCAGCCCGGCCACGGCGAACCGGCCGGGCACCGCGGCCAGCGCACGCTCCGCCATGGCGATCAGCGTGTCGTCCTGCGTGCAATCCGCGACGACGCAGCGCACGGTGGGGGACAGGGCCTCCACTTGATCGCGCCACAGCCGCGCGTCGCACAGCAAGCCCGGGAACAGCAGCAATGGCGGCCTGGCATCCCGATCTGTCACGTCCGCCTTGCGTTCATACAACGTGGGATTTACTGCGAAAAGCTTGACTTTTGTCAATGTTTTCCCGATATCCCGGCTGCCGCGCGCTTGTTGCCGCGCTCGCCGCACGACGGCGATACACCACCCCATGCCGTATCGAGATGTATTTTTGACGGAAATCACGACCGCCGCCGCCGCGGAAGATGCTGCACACGCTGATCCCGAGGGACCGGTCGATGCAGGAAATGCGCCCGCGGCGGACACGCCCGAGGAGCAGCCGCTGCACGTGCCGGGCGGAGCGTCGGGCACCGTGGCCACGACCGAGGCGGAGCCGGCGGACAGCATGACGGCGGACGAGGCCGCCTACCACCTTGCCGTGGATGCCGAACCGAACGGCTTCACCGACCTCGGCCTGTCGCCGGAAATCCTGCGCGCCATCGAGGACATGGGCTATCTTACGCCCACCCCGATCCAGGCGCAGGCGATCCCGACCGTGCTGATGGCGCGCGACGTGCTCGGCTGCGCGCAGACCGGCACGGGCAAGACCGCGAGCTTCGTGCTGCCCTTGATGGACATCCTGTCGGGCAGCCGGGCGCGGGCGCGGATGCCGCGCAGCCTGATCCTGGAGCCGACGCGCGAGCTGGCGCTGCAGGTGGCCGAGAACTTCGTGAAGTATGGCAAGTACCTGAAGCTGAACCACGCCCTGCTGATCGGCGGCGAGAGCCTGTCCGACCAGAAGGAGGCGCTGATGCGCGGCGTCGATGTGCTGATCGCGACGCCGGGCCGCCTGATGGACCTGTTCGACCGCGGCGGGCTGCTGCTGACCGACACCAAGATCCTGGTGATCGACGAGGCGGACCGGATGCTCGACATGGGCTTCATCCCGGACATCGAGAAGATCGTGGGCTTCCTGCCCAAGATGCGGCAGACGCTGCTGTTCAGCGCGACCATGGCGCCGGAAATCCGGCGGCTGGCCGACGCCTTCCTGTCCAACCCCAAGGAGATCACCGTCAGCCGCCCGGCCAGCGTGGCATCGACGATCATCGCCGGGCTGACGGTGGTGGACGAGCTGGACAAGCGCGAGGCGCTGCGCCGGCTGATCCGCAGCGAGGACGTGCAGAACGCGCTGATCTTCTGCAACCGCAAGCGGGACGTGGACATCCTCTACAAGTCGCTGAAGCGGCACGGGTTCAGCGTGGGGTCGCTGCACGGCGACATGAGCCAGCCCGAGCGGTTCGCCACCTTGGCCAAGTTCAAGGCGAACGAGATCCGGCTGCTGGTGTGCAGCGACGTCGCGGCGCGCGGGCTGGACATCGGCGGCTTGAGCCACGTCTTCAACTTCGACGTGCCGATCCATGCCGAGGACTACGTTCACCGCATCGGCCGCACCGGGCGCGCGGGGCTGACGGGTCATGCGTTCACCCTCGCCACCCCGGATGACCGGCAGTTCGTGGACGCCATCGAGAAGCTGATCGGCGCCCCGATCCCGCGCATGCAGGTCGAAGGGATGGAGGCGGTCGCCTTTGCCGCGGACGACGGCAAGCGGCGGCGTGGCGGCCGGAGCCGGGGCACAGGCGCCACCAAGGCCGCGCCGCGCGCCGCCGACTCCTCGGTGACCGGCGGCAACCCGCCGATGGGGACCTATCCCAGCAATGGCGGCGGCCCGAACGATTACGTCTACATCTACACCTCACGCGCCAACCCCGAGCAC
>CALMAB010000754.1 GCA_937858325.1 uncultured Acetobacteraceae bacterium | reverse complement strand
GGGCAGCTTGTTCAAACGATCCATGCTCGATGCTCTCCTGATTGCGGCACCATGCCCGCACCCAGCGCAGTTGAGAAGCATCCCGCGTGCCAACCGCGCGCCAGGCGCCGCAGCGCCGCGCTGCACGGCTTTTGCATCACACGGCTGCACTGGACGGCGCCGCCGCCCACAACCGGGGCGCAACCCCCGCACAGGAGCCGACCCATGCGCCAACTGCTCACCGCCGACCACGTGCTGACCATGGCGCCGGGCTGCCCGGTGATCAAGGACGGGGCGGTCCTGATCGAGGACGGGCGGATCGAGGCCGTCGGTCCCCGGGCCGACGTGGAGCCGCGCGCCGCGGGCGCCGCGCACCGGGCGCTGCGCGACCATTTGGTGATGCCTGGCCTGATCAACGCCCATTGCCATTCCGGCCTGCTGCGCGGCACGGCGGAGGGATTGCAGGTTTGGGACTGGCTCGACACGTATATCAACCCGATGCACCGCGTCCTGCAGCCGTCCGAGGCGGAAGCGGCGTCGTGGCTGTGCTACGCGGAGTCCGTGCTGTCCGGCACGACCACCGTGGTGGACATGTGGCGCTTCATGGACGGCAGCGCCCGCGCGGCGGAGGGCATCGGCAACCGGCTGGTGATGGTGCCCTATGTGGGCGCACACCCGGACTACAACTACTTCGACACACTGGACGACAACGAGGCGCTGCTGGAACGCTGGCACGGCCGGCAAGCCGGCCGCATCCGGGCCTGGGTGGGGCTGGAGCACCTGTTCTACACCGACGCCGCCGGGCAGCGCCGCGCGGCGGAGTTGGCCCAACGGTTCGGCACCGGCCTGTGCACCCACATCGCGGAAGCGGAGCAGGAGGTGCAGGCGATGCAGGACCGCCACGGCTGCCGCCCGGTGCAGGCGCTGGAACGGCTGGGCCTCTTGGAGCCGCGCACGCTGCTGGCGCATTGCGTGTGGCTGGACGACGAGGACATCCGCGTGCTCGCGCGCAACGGCGCCGCGGTGTCGCACAACCCGGTCAGCAACATGAAGCTCGCCAGCGGCGCGGCGCGCGCCACGGACCTGCTCGCCGCGGGCATCGCCGTGGGCCTGGGCACGGATGGGGAAAAGGAGAACAACAACTTCGACATGTTCGAGGAGATGAAGGGCGCGTCGCTGCTGGCGAAGCTGAGCCGGCTCGACGCGACCGCGCTGGACGCCTGGGACGCGCTGCGCATGGCAACGATCGGGGGCGCGCGGGCCATCGGGTGGGACGACCAGATCGGCTCGTTGGAAGTGGGCAAGCGGGCGGACCTGATCGCGGTCCGCACCGACACGCCGCGCATGACGCCG
The DNA here is from genome assembly GCA_937858325.1 of uncultured Acetobacteraceae bacterium. Classification (GTDB taxonomy): domain Bacteria; phylum Pseudomonadota; class Alphaproteobacteria; order Acetobacterales; family Acetobacteraceae; genus CAHJXG01. Next base: position 3,896 of record CALMAB010000754.1, on the reverse strand, counting down.
CTGTTCGGCGCTGGCCTGTGGATGAACCTGCACCACAACCTCGTCCACGCCGTGCGCGGCAGCGACGTGGCGCTGACGATGGTGGACGGGCAAGTGCTGGTGGAGGACGGGGTGCTGCAAACGGCGGACCTGCGCGCCATCATCGCGGAGGCCCGGCGCGCGGCGCCGCCGCTGTTCGCGCGCCGGGCTGCTTACCTGGCGGGGCAGGCTCCGGGCTGACCCGGCGTTAGGCCGCGTCGTCCCGGGTTGCGGGCGCCGCGCGGCCCAGTCCGCAAATCGCACCATCATCAGCTACTCCGGTACCGCCATGTGGTAAGCTGTCGACCCGTCCTGGCTTCGTGTTTGATTGGAGACGCGCGATGTTTGAACTCCTGGGTCTTCACCCCCTGCTGCCCGATCTTCCACGCTTGCTCACGTTCGCCCTCGCGAGTTTCGTGCTCAACATCACGCCCGGTGCCGACATGACCTTCGTGGCCGCCACCTCGGCGCGCGGCGGCAGGAGGAGCGGGATCGCGGCGGCGCTCGGCGTGGGTGCCGGCTCGCTTGTTCACCTCGCCGCGGCGGTGGTGGGCCTTTCGGCGCTGATTGCCTCCTCGCAAGCGGCGTTTACGGTCCTGAAGTGGGCCGGCGCGGCCTACCTGATCTACACGGCCGTGAGCCTTTTGCGCAGTGGCCCGCCACAGGCCGAAGCGACCGCCCCAGCGCGCTCCGACACCGAGCTTTTCCGCTCGGGCGCGCTGGTCAACATGCTAAACCCGAAGGTTGGACTGTTCTTTCTCGCGTTCCTGCCCCAGTTCGTCGATCCGCTCCCCGGGGTAGCCGCTGTGCAGACCCTTTTCTTGGGCCTGTGATTCAACATGTGCGGAACGATGGTGCTCGTGATCGTGGCGCTCATGACGGCTCGCGCCGCAGTCAGCTTGCAAAGGGTAAAAGGGGTCGCACAGGCGGCACGGTGGTTTGCTGCAACGATCATGGGGGCGCTCGCCGTCAAGCTCGTCACCTCCGACAGCCGGGGGTGAGTGCCGGCGCTAGGCCCCGCCCTCCTGCAAAGCCAGCACCGCCCAAACCCGGTCTGCCGTGAACGGCGGGGCGGTGAAGCGCACCCCGGTCGCGTCCGCCAGCGCGTTGGCCATCGCCGGGCCGACCGGGTTGAACGGGCTTTCGCTCATGGACTTGGCGCCCATCGGCCCAAAGGCGTCCGACGTGTCGGCGAACAGCACCTCCGTCCGCGGCACGTCGGCCCAGGTGGGGATGTGGTAGTGGCGGAACGCAGGGTTGCTCACCGCGCCGCCCTCCCCGATCCGCAGCGCCTCGTGCAGCACGGCGCCGAGCGCCTGCGCCACGCCGCCCTCAATCTGCCCGCGGCACTGCATGGGATTCATCACCCGGCCGGCATCGGCGGCGTGTACGCTGCGCAGGATGCGGATTTCCCCGGTGCCGCGGTTCACCGCAATGCGAAAACCCTGCACGTTGAAGGCAAGGGAGCGCGGCGCCGCGTCCGCCTTGCGCATCACGGCCAGGGCCGCGCCGGCGCCGGGCAGGTCCGACAGCGGCACCGCCCGGTTGCCGCACAGCACGGCGCCCCCGATCATCCGGCACTCCGCCGCGGGATGACCGGTCAGCGCCGCGGCGGCTTGCAGGATGCGGTCCCGCAACGCGAGCGCCGCGGTTTCCGTCGCCCGGGCCGCCACCACGGTTCCGGTGCTGCCGAACGCGCCAGTGTCGTGGCCGACCAGATCGGTGTCGGACTGCCGCAGCCGGATGCGGCCCGGCGCCGTCCCCAGCACGGCCGCAGCCACCTGGCGGTGCGTGGTGGAGGTGCCGTTGCCGAACTCCGCCGTGCCGACATGGAGGTCGAATTCGCCGTCCGCCGCCAGGAACAGCCGTGATTCCGCCCGGTGCCCGAACGGCGGCGCCGTCGCCAGCATTCCCATCGCGACTCCCTGGCCGACCTGCCACTCCGCCCCTTCCGGCGCCGGGAGGCCGGGGTCTGTAAGGAGCGCGCGCTCCACGAGGTCCAGGCATTGGTCAAGGCCGTAGCTGCCGAATTCCACGTCGTCCAGCAGGCCGTGCGGCTCGTCCAGCCAGTCGCCGGGCCGCACCATGTTGCGGCGCCGGAACGCGAACGGGTCGATGCCGAGGCCGCGCGCCAGGGCGTCCATCGCCTGCTCCAGCGCGAACAGCGTTTGCCCCATGCCGTAGCCGCGGAAGGCGCCGGCCGGCACCGTGTTGGTGTAGGCTGCCACCGCATCAACCGCGGTGTTGGGGCAGCGGTACAGGCTCATCACCTCGTTGCAGCTATGCGCCAGCACGGCTTGCGTGTGGTTGCCGTAGGCGCCCGCATTGGCCAGCACGTCCACCGCCAGCGCAGTCAACGTGCCGTCCCGCTTGGCGCCCACGCGGACCGTGACGCGCATCGGGTGGCGCGTGGTGGTGGCAGTGAACTGCTCGGCGCGCGTCAGTTCCAACCGGACGGGGCGGCCGAGGCGCAGGGTGGCCAGGGCGGCGATGTCCTCGACCAGCATCTCCTGCTTGCCGCCGAACCCGCCGCCCACCCGGGCGCACAGCACCCGGACCAAGTGCGGCGGCAGGCCGAACAGGTCCGCCAGGCCCTGCCGCACCAGGAACGGCACCTGCGTGCTGCTCCGCACCACCAGGCGGTCCCCTTCCATCCAAGCGAGGGCGCAGTGCGTTTCCATCGCGGTGTGCTGCACCCGCTGCAGGTCGCACGTTATTTCCTCGATCCGGTCCGCCGCGGCGAAGCCGGCCGCGATGTCGCCGTGACCGTTGCGCAGCCTGGCCACGACGTTGCGGGCGGGGTCCGGGATGCGGTGGGCGTGCTTGTCGTGCAGGACGGGCGCGCCGGGCTGCATGGCCGCCGCCGGGTCGAACACGGCGGGCAGGATTTCGTAATCGACGGCCAGGGCGCGGCAGCCGGCTTCGGCGGCGGCCTCGCTGCTTGCCACCACGGCGGCAACGCGCTGGCCGACGAAGCGCACCACGTCGTCCAGCAGGCGGGTGTCGTCCGGGTTGGCACGGAAGTCCTCGTGCCGGGCGGAGGAGTACAGCTGCGCCGGCGCGTCCTCGTGCGTGAACACGGCCGCCACGCCCGGCACGGCCAGGGCCGCGGCGCGGTCGATGCCGCGGATGCGGGCATGGGCGTGCGGCGAGCGCAGCAGGCGCATGTGCAGCAGGCCCGGCACGTCCACGTCCAGCGTGTAGCGGGCAGCCCCTGTCACCACGGCCTCCGCATCAGGCGCGGCGTCGCTGCCCGGCAGGCTGCCGACGTGGCGCAGCCCGGCCACCGCGTCCGCGACCGCGCGGTAGCCGGTGCAGCGGCACAGGTTGCCTTTCATGGCGCGGGGCAGGTCCGCCTGCTGCGCCGGGTCCAGGATGCTGGCGGTCAGCCCCATGCCGGGGGTGCAGCAGCCGCACTGGACGCCCTGGGCGTGCATGAACGCCTGCTGCAGCGGGTGCAGGCCGCCCTCCCCCAGCCCCTCTATGGTGGTGATGGCCCGGCCCTCCGCGCGCCAGGCCGGCAGGAGGCAGCTTTGCACCGCCTGGCCGTCCAGCAGCACGGTGCAGGCGCCGCAGTCGCCGGCGTCGCAACCCTTCTTGACCCCGAACCAGCCGAGCGCCCGAAGCTGCGTGCGCAGGCATTGGCCCGGCGCCGGGTCGCACTCCTGCGCCTGGCCGTTGACGTGCAGCACGGTCATCCCAGCAACTCCTCATGCAGTTCGGCCGCGAGCCGCCGGGTCATGTGCCGCCGCCAGGCCGGCGCGCCGTGAACGTCGTCAAGCCAAAGCTCGGCGGGGACATCCGCGATGACGGCGTCCAGCGTTTCCCGCGTCGGCGGCGCCGGCCAAACCGCGTGCACCGGGCGCACGGTGCTGGCG
>CALMAB010000753.1 GCA_937858325.1 uncultured Acetobacteraceae bacterium | reverse complement strand
CGGCGTGCAGGTAGGTCGGCGTGCCGTCGCTGCGCAGGATGATCATGTCGTCCAGCTCGCTGTTGGCGACGCGGACGCTGCCCTGCACCAGGTCGTCCACCACCGTCTCGCCCTGCTGCGGCGCACGCAGCCGGATGACGGGCTTGACGCCGGGCGGCGCTTCCGCCGGGTCGCGGTCGCGCCAGCGCCCGTCGTAGCGGGGCGGACGACCCTCGGCCATCGCACGCTCCCGCATCTCGCGCAGTTCCTCCGGGGTGCAGAAGCACAGGTAGGCGTGGCCGCTGGCCAGCATCTGCTGCGCCACCTCGGCGTGCCGGGCCTGCCGAGTGGACTGGAACACCGGGGGCTGGTCGGGCGACAGGTCGAGCCAATCCAGCGCGTCCAGGATGACCTGCGTGTTGGCCGCAGTGCTGCGCTCCCGGTCCGTGTCCTCGATCCGCAGCAGATATTCGCCGCCGTGATGACGACTGAACAGGAAATTGAACAGCGCCGTGCGGGCACCGCCGATGTGAAGCTGGCCGGTAGGGCTGGGAGCGAAACGAGTGCGGACGGTCATGGGCGCTGTCTAACACGCCCGAAGGTGGCGTCGAGAGCGACATCTCGTTACATTAATGCAAGGAGAACCGGTGCAACAGGCGATTGCGGCATACGGCGCGCTTCGGGTCACATGGGTGCGCGTCCAATGGCAGGAGTGGATCGAGGCGGAGCGGGGGCGCTTCGTCCCGTGGCTGTCCGTCTGCATGGGCGCGGGCGTCGTCGCGTATTTCGATCTGCAAGCGGAGCCGAACGCTTGGGCCGGGGCAGCTGCGGTCCTGAGCGCCCTTCTCGTCTGCGTCATCGGCTGGCGCGCGCCTGTGGTACGAGCGGTGGCACTGGCGGGCCTGGCCGCGGCGCTTGGCTTCCTGTCGGGGCAGGTGGGCACCTGGCGCGCGTTGCCGATTGAGCCCTTGCCGACACGGGCCACCATCCTGACCGGCATGGTGCGCGGCGTGGATCTGTTGCCGGACGGGCGCCGGGTCACGCTGTCCGACGTGCGGCTGGAGCCGGATGCACCGCCGCTGGCGCGGCTGGTGCGGGTCCGCCTGCACCGGCTGGATATGGGCGCGATGGCGGCGGGGGACCGGGTGCGGGTGCGGGCGCTGGTCCGGCCGCCCTCCTCGCCGGCGTTCCCCGGCGCCTGGGACCTGCAGCGGGACGCGTTCTTCTCGGGGCTGGGCGGGTCCGGCTACGCGCTGAACCCGTCCGAGGTGCTGGAACGGGCGTCCCCCCGCGGCGGTGCGGCCACCCTGCAGGGCGTGCGCGACTGGATCGCCGGGCGAGCGATGGCGGGGCTGCCGGGTCCGGCCGGCGCAGCCGCGGCGACCTTGCTGACCGGCACGACGACGGCGATCCCGCAGGGGGACCGCGAGGCGTTCCGCGACTCCGGCCTGGCGCACCTGCTGGCCGTGGCAGGCCTGCATATCGGCATCGTCATGGGCGTGGCCATGGGCGCGACCCGGCTGCTGCTGGCGTTGTCCGAACATGCCGCCCTGCACTGGCCGACCAAGGCGATGGCCGCCGGGGCGGCGCTGGCCGTTGGCGCCGTCTACCTTTCGCTGACCGGGGCGCACTTGCCGATCATGCGCAGCTTCGCGATGGCGTGCCTGGTCACGCTGGGCCTTGTGGTGGGCCGCCGGGCGCTGTCGCTGCGCGGGCTGGCGCTGGCCGCCGTGACGCTGATGCTGCTTTCACCGAACGAGGTTGTGGGCGCGAGCTTCGGCATGAGCTTCTCCGCCGTTTTGGCGCTGATTGCCGGCTATGAGGCGCTGCGCCCGCTGCTGGCCCGGCTGCACGGCGGGGGCTGGGGGCGGCGCATCGCCTCGCATGTCGTGGCGCTTGTGCTCACGAGCTTGCTGGCGGGGACCGCCTCGGCCCCGTTCGGGGCCTACCACTTTGGGCACTTCCAGCTTTACTTCATCGTCGCCAACGTGGCCGCCGTGCCGCTGACTGCATTCTGGGTGATGCCGCTCGGCCTTCTGGCGCTTCTGCTGATGCCGATTGGCTTCGAGTCGCTGGCCTTGGTGCCGATGGGGTGGGGGATCGACGGCATCTTGTGGATCGGCCGCACCGTGTCCGCCTGGCCGTCGGCCACCCTGCCGGTCCCTCACATGCCGGCCTGGGGCCTTTGCGTGTTCAGCCTGGGCCTGGCCTGGCTTGGGCTGTGGCGGTCTCGACCGCGGCTTGCAGGTATTCCCGTCGTGTTGGCAGGCCTGCTGTCGCCCCTCGCTGCGCCAGCCCCCGACATCCTGGTCTCATCCGAGGCGAGGCTGATCGCCGTTCGAGCCGACCAGTACTACCTGATGTCACAGTCCGGCGCGTCCAAGTTCGTGCGCGACGCTTGGCAGAACCAGCTTGCGGCCGGGCCGCTCGTGCCGGTGCGGACCGGGGAGCCTGCGTTTTGCAGTGCCGATGCCTGCCGCATCGAGCGAAACGGGCACCAAGCCATGATCCTGCGCAGCCACACGCAGCCTGATTGCGCCGGCATCGACCTGCTGGTGTCCGCAGAGCCGGCCCGCGACGAATGTCCAGCCGGCGTCCCCTATGTTGATCGGTTCAGCGTGTGGCGCGACGGCGCGACGGCGATCTGGCTCAACGGCACCGCCCCGCGCATCATGTCCGACCGCGCCTACCGCGGCGACCGGCCCTGGGTGCCAGGACCACCCAAGCCGCGCCGGTCCGTGCCCAACCTTCCCCTGGCGACGACGGACGAGCTGCCGCCTGCGGCGGCCGAGTGATCAGTAGCGCCGCAGCAACGCGACCAGGCTACCCTGCACCTTGACCCGGTCGGCGGGAAAGATGCGGATTTCATGACGCTGGTTGGCCGGCTCCAGCGCGACGGAGTTGCCACGGCGGCGCAACCGCTTCAACGTAACCTCCGCGTCGTCGATCAGCGCCACGATGATCTGGCCATTCTCCGCCACGTCGCCCTTGCGGATCACCACCGTGTCGCCGTCAAGAATTCCGGCCTCGACCATGGAGTCGCCCGCAACCTCAAGCGCGTAGTGCTCGCCATTGCCCAGCAGGGCCAAGGGCACCTCGATCTGCGCACCCTGATCGCGCAAGGCCTCGATCGGCAACCCGGCGGCGATCCGGCCATACAACGGCAGGTGCACCGCCGCGGCCTCGTTCGCCGCGCGCACGGCGGGAAAGCGGCCCGAGAAGTCCCCGCGGATGACGTTGGGCGCGAACGGCGTTGGCGCCACGACGGCCAACTCCCGCCCAGCCTCGTTCGGCAGCCGCGTGACCTCAAGCGCGCGGGCGCGGTGGTGCCGCCGGCGCAGGAAGCCCCGCTCCTCCAAAGCCGAGATCAGGCGGTGTATCCCGGACTTCGACCGGAGCTGCAAAGCTTCCTTCATTTCCTCGAAGCTGGGCGAGAACCCGGTCGCCTTGAGATGGGCGTCAATAAAGGTCAGCAACTCGTGCTGCTTGCGCGTCAGCATGACAAAGCTCTTTCGTGCCCAATGAAACGGCGAGGCAAAATAAAACACATGTAGAACAAAAAGGCAACCAGATTCGTTCTACATTGGTTCGCCAGCGCGTGTCAACGTTTCCCATGGGCTAGGGGGCGGCACAGCGTCACAGGCCGCCCAGGTCCAACCGCAGCACGGGCACGGCGGCCCCCGCCTGCAACGCCGGCGCGTGCGGCGGACGGAGGATGAGGCATCCGGCATCGGCCAGCAGCACCAGCAAGGATGAGTCCTGCCGGTCGAACGGCGTGGCGACGAGAGCGCCGGTCGCGTCCGTCGCGAGTGATGCCCGAAGGTGGTCGGCCCGGCGGTCGTTCGCAGCCACAGGTGCGGCTAGTCGCGCTTCGACCGGCTGCATCGCGTCATCCGCCAGGCCGTTGAGCCGGTTCAGCGCGGGCAACAGGAACAGGAAGGCGCAGACAAAGGCCGAAACCGGGTTGCCGGGCAGCCCAAGCACGGGCATGTCGCCGAGCCGCCCAAACAGCAGCGGCTTGCCCGGCCGCATCGCGATCCGCCAGAAATCAAGCGCGAAGCCGCGGGTCGCCAGGCTGGACTGCACCAAGTCATGCTCGCCGACGCTGGCGCCGCCCGTGGTCAACAGGAGGTCAAAGGCGGACAGGCGATCCGCGACGGAGGCGATGGCCGCCGGATCATCCGGCGCGATGGGCAGCACGGACGGGATGCCGCCGCCGGCACGGATCAGCCCTGCCAAGGCGTGCGCGTTGGAGCTGACGATGCCGCCCGCCGCCAACGGCTCGCCCGGCAGCACGATCTCGTCGCCGGTCGCGAGAATGGCGATGCGCGGCTGCCGGTGAACAGCAACCCAGGGGTGGTTCGCCGCCGCGATCAGCCCGATGGCCCGCGCGCCCAGCCGGGTGCCGGCGGGCAACAAGGGGGCGCCCTGGCGGAAATCCTGGCCGGCGCGGCGGATGTGGCGCCCAACCCGCGCCGCCTCTCGCGCGGTGATCCAGTCGCCGTCCCGGTCCACGTCCTCCTGCGGCAGCACGCAGTCGGCGCCCTCCGGCACGACGCTCCCGGTGAACAGCCGGATGGCCTCGCCTGGTCCGACCTGACCGGGAAACGGCCGGCCCGCGGGGGCGTGGCCGACCACCGCAACCCGCGCGCCGGCCCGGCCGTCCGCCGCGCGCAGCGCATACCCGTCCATGGCCGATACGTCGGCAGGCGGCTGCGTCAGCCGGGCGTGCATCGGGCCGGCGAGCACCCGGCCCCAAGCTTCCGGCAGGGAGACAATCTCGGCCGGAGTGGGACGGAGCGGCCCGACGATGCGGGCGCGGGCTTCCTCGACCGACAGCATCGCCTTACCCTTGCCGGAAGTCGCCGGACTTGCCGCCCGCTTTGTGCACGACGCGAAGCCCGTCGATCCTCATGCCGCGGTCAATCGCCTTGCACATGTCATAGACCGTCAGCGCCGCGACGCTTGCGGCCGTCAGCGCCTCCATCTCCACCCCGGTGCGGCCCGTGGTGCGAACGGTGGCGACGATGTCGATGCCGCCGCCGGACGGCGATGGCCCGAGGTCGAGCGTGACCGCCGAGATCGGCAGCGGGTGGCACAATGGGATGAGGTCCGCCGTGCGCTTCGCCGCCATGATGCCGGCCAGCCGCGCCACGCCCAGCACGTCGCCCTTCCTGGCCTCTCCGGCCAGGATCACCCGCAGCGTCTCCGGCAGCATCGCCACGCTGACCCGCGCGGTCGCCGTCCGGTCGGTCTCGGCCTTGGCGGACACATCCACCATGACGGCCTGGCCCTCCGCATTGAAGTGCGTCAGCCCCGACATTATGATGGGGCGCCGAGCAGGGCGCGGGTGGCGGCGCCGACATCGGGCTGGCGCAGCAGGCTTTCGCCGACCAGGAAGCAGGATGCCCCGGCCTCCGCCAGGCGTCGTACGTCTTGGTGACTGCGGATGCCGCTCTCGGCGATGAGGAACCGATCCGTGGGCACATGCGGCGCAAGCTCGAATGTGGTTTGCAGATCGGTCTGCAGCGTTTTCAGATTTCTGTTGTTGATGCCGATCAGCGACGTCTGCAGCCCCAAGGCGCGGTCCAATTCGGCCCGGTTGTGCACCTCGGCCAGCACGTCCATGTCCAGCGCCCGCGCCAACTCCTCGAGTTCCCGCGCCTGCTGGTTGGAAAGCGCCGCCATGATCAGCAGGATGCAGTCGGCGCCCATCAGCCGGCTTTCGTAAACCTGCCAAGCGTCGAGCATGAAGTCCTTGCGCAGCACCGGTAACGGGACCGTGGCGCGGGCGACCTTCAGGTGGTCGGGCGAGCCTTGGAAGTAGGGGGCGTCCGTGAGCACGGACAAGCAGGTGGCGCCCGCATCGGCATAGGTCCGGGCCAGCAGCGAGGGGTGGAAGTCGGGACGGATGACCCCAGCGGACGGCGAAGCCCGCTTGATTTCGGCAATCAGGCCGTAGCCACCGCGGGCCGCGGCCTCTTTCAAGGCATGTCCGAAACCGCGTGTCGGATTGCGCCGCAAGTGCAGCCGGCTCGCAAGCGTCGCGACCGGCGTTTCGGCACGCCGGCGCTCCACCTCGGTCAGCGTTTCCGCGCAGATTTGGGCCAACGTGTCAGGCATCGCGACGTCCATTTCACTCACTCCACAGACATCAAGCCGTTGCTTGCCGCAGTTTATCGAGTGCAGCGGCGGCGGAGCCGTCGTCGATGGCCCTTGCCGCCCGCATTGCGCCCGACCGCAAATCCTGCGCCGTCCCGGCGACGACCAGCCCGGCAGCCGCGTTCAGCAGCACGGTGTCGCGGTAAGGCCCGGGCTCTCCGTGCAGCAACGCGCGCAAGGCGCCGGCGTTCGTTGCGGCGTCGCCGCCGCGGATGGCCTCAATCGGCGAGCGTTCCAGCCCGGCGTCCTCCGGCGCGACGCTGAACTCCCGGTATGCGCCGTCGTGCAGCGCCACAACCTGGCTTTCCCCGGCCAGGGTCAACTCGTCCAGCCCTTGCCCATGCACCAGCCACGCGCGTTCGGTGCCGAGCGCGTGCAGGGTTTCAGCCATCGGCCGCAGCCAGGCAGGGTCGTTGACGCCGGTCAACTGCCGGCGCACCCCGGCCGGGTTGGCCAGCGGCCCCAGCAGGTTGAAGATCGTGCGCGTGCCGAGTTCCACCCGCGGCCCGGCCGCGTGGCGCAGCGCCACGTGGTGCCGGGGCGCGAACAAGAACACGCACCCGGCCCTCGCCAGCACGTCCGGCAGGCGGTCCAGCGCCACGTCCACGTTCACGCCCAGCGCGGCCAGCACGTCGGCGCCTCCCGTTTGGGACGAAAGGGCGCGGTTCCCGTGCTTGGCGACCGGCACGCCGCAGCCGGCCAGCACGAAGGTCACCGCCGTGGACACGTTGAGGGTGCCGGCATTGTCGCCGCCGGTGCCGCAGACATCGACCGCATCCGGAGGCGCCGCTATTGACGCCATGCGGGCGCGCATGGCGCGGACGGCCCCGGTCAGCTCCGCCACGGTTTCCCGCCGCACCCGCATCGCCATCAGCAGGCCGGCGATCTGCGCGGGCGTTGCCTCGCCGGACATGATGGTGTCGAACGCCGCCTCGGCATCCTCAGCCGACAAGGTGGCGCCGGTGGCGAGCCGGGCGAGAACAGGCTTGAGGCTGGCCATGCCGCGCGGCGCTCAGGCGGCGCAGGCGGGCGCAGGCCGGCGCGCAAGGGCCAGGAAGTTCGCCAGGATCGTGTGCCCGTGCTCCGACGCGATGCTTTCCGGGTGGAACTGCACGCCGAAGATCGGCAGGTCGCGGTGGCGCAGGCCCATGATGGCGCCGTCCTCCGTCCAGGCTGTCGGCACCAGCGCCGGGGGCAAGGTGTCCGGCTCGACGACCAGGCTGTGGTAGCGCGTGGCCTCGAAGGGGCTGGGCAGCTTCGCGAACACGTCGGTGCCGCCGTGGCGGACCGGGCTGAGCTTGCCGTGCATGGGACGGTCCGCCCGCACCACCCGGCCGCCGAACGCCTGGCCGATGGCCTGGTGCCCTAGGCACACGCCCAGCACCGGGATGCCCTCGGCGGCCGCGGCGCCGATCAGGTCGAGGCAGATGCCCGCCTCGTTCGGCGTGCAAGGGCCGGGCGAGAGCACGATGGCTTCGGGTGCCCAGGCCAATGCATCAGTTGCCGAAAGGTCGTCGTTGCGCCGCACGGTGCAGGACACGCCGAGGTCGCCCAGGAAATGCACCAGGTTGAAGGTGAAGCTGTCGTAGTTGTCGATCAGCAAGAGCATGAGACTAGGCCTTCAGCGCGGCGAAACGGACCGCCTCTTCGGCGGCGCGGAACAGGGCGCGGGACTTGTGCCGGGTTTCCTCATACTCGCCGAGGGCCGTGCTGTCCGCCACCACGCCGCCACCGGCCTGCACGTACATGGTGCCATCCTTCACCACGGCGGTACGCAGCCCGATGCAGGTGTCCATGGTGCCGTTGGCGGCGAAGTAGCCGATGCACCCGGCGTAGATGCCGCGCCGGGTCGGCTCCAACTCCTCGATGATCTGCATGGCGCGGATCTTCGGCGCGCCGGTCAGCGTGCCCGCGGGGAACCCGGCGATCAGCGCGTCAAGCGCTTCAAGGTCCGGCTTGAGCCTGCCCTCCACGGT
>CALMAB010000752.1 GCA_937858325.1 uncultured Acetobacteraceae bacterium | reverse complement strand
GCGGGCAGGTGCGCCGGATGCGGGCGAGGTCTCGCGGCTGAGCCCGCACCAGGCGAGGCTGATGTTTCCGCCACTGCATCCGGAACTCGCGGCGGTTCACGTGTCCGGCGGCATGCGGGTGGACGGACGCCTTCTGGCCGCCGCGCTGTGCCGCGCAATGGAACGGCAAGGCGGGACGTTGATCCGGGGAACGGCGAAGTTGCTGACCGACGGGGCGCGTGTGACCGGCGTATGGGCCGGTGGCGAACACGTCGAGGCGGACGCGGTGATACTCGCGGCGGGAGCCTGGGCGCCGGACCTGCTGGCGCCGCTGGGACTGACCCTCGCCATCGAGCCGCAACGCGGCCAGATCGTCCATCTCCAGATGGAGAACGTGGAAACAGGTGGCTGGCCTGTCGTGCTGCCGCCGGGAAGCCACTACCTGCTTGCCTTCGAGGGAGGCCGCGTGGTTGCCGGCGCAACACGCGAGCGAGGGGCGGGGTTCGACTGCCGGGTGACCGCCGCCGGCCAGGCGGAGGTGCTCAACCAGGCGTTGGCGGTGGCGCCGGGCCTCGGCCAAGCCACCGTGGTCGAGACGCGCATCGGCTTCCGCCCGCTTGGCCTGGACGCAAGGCCGCTGCTTGGCGCCGCGGTGGGGATGGACGGGCTGGTGATCGGCAACGGCATGGGCCCGTCCGGCCTGACGGTCGGCCCCTTCGCAGGACGCTTGCTGGCGCAGGCTGCGTTGGGCCAGCCGCCGGACCTGCCGCTGGCAGCCTACGACCCGTTCAGGTCTCGAAGCGGCGCGTCCACGTTTGACGCCGACGCCATCCGATAATGGTGCCGCGTGGCTCCGGAGGCGACCACGGCTGTTTCCGCAGAACAGCTTCAGGCCGGCAGCTCTCTCGGTCCGAGCTTGGATGCAGGGCCAGCCTTGGGAGCAGGGTTGCACGCAGCAGGAGCAAGGCAACCGCCTCGCTGCGCCGTCAGGCACCAGCCTCGCGTTGCATCCGGCGCGCAGCCCGTGCGAGCAGCATGCGGTCATGGGCGACGCCGATGATTTCGACCACGCCGTCGCGCCCCGTGCGATACACGACGATGTGCCGTGGCCGGTCGACCCGTTGGCCTTGCTCCACCCGGTTGCGCCCAAGCCGCAGCGGATACGCCCTCACGCCGGCGACTTTCCCGATCTCGTATGAGCCGCGCAGGCCAGGGGAAGCACCGAGGGCAGCGAAGACGGCCAGCATCAGCCTGTGGTAACGGCCCGCAGCCTCGATGCCCCACTCGCGGGCGCTCGCGAGAAGGATATGGTCGACCTGGTCTTCCGCCGCCCGAAGAAGGCGGTAGCTCAACCGGCAGAGGCGTCGTTGGCCAGACTGGCGCGCAGGCGGTCCATGGCGCGCTGATGGAAGGCCTCGCTGTCTTCCAAGCTGGAAATCGTGACGTAGTGGCCAAGGGCCATCTCGGCGTCGGCGCGTTCGGCCATGTCGGCGATCTCGTCCTCGGCCTCAAGGTGGCCGGCGTAGAGGCGGAGCGCCTCCGCGACATACTCGGCCTCGGACGCGGCACGTCCTTCGGCGACCTGGCGGTCGATGACGCTCCTCAGATCATCCGGTAGCTGAACCTGCACGATGCCCATGACCCCTCCAACAAGTGACACAATACCCTGGAACCTGCCCCGCGCCTACCACGCGGTCGTCGAAACGAATGGCTGTCTGCCTTGGCTCCAACGTGGGCGGCCGGAACGCGCTTGCATGGCGGCGAAGGCGAACATGGCCGTCCCAATCGGGGAACATGGCCTGCGACCGGAGCGCTGCATCGGGTGCCACCAAGCCGAAACACCGGCCCAGGACCTGGACTCCCCGACGCCGATGCTGGCCGGACTATGCCCTTTCCTGTTCCGCAAGATCCTGCCGCATGCTCTTCAGCAGGTTGCCCGACGCCTGCATGCCTTCGCGCTCCCCCGCGTCGAGGTCCAGCTCGATCACCCGCTCCACCCCGTTCTTCCCCACGACGCATGGCGTGCCGAGATACACGCCCTCGATCCCGTACTCGCCCTGCAGCAGCGTCGAGACCGCCAGGACGGCGCGCTCGTTGCGCAGCACCGCCTCGCAGATGCGTTGCACGCACAAGCCGATGGCATAGGCCGTGTGACCCTTCCGCTTCACCACCTCCGGCGCGGCGCGGCGCACCCGGTCGAGGATGTCGCCGTAGTCCGGAAGCGCCTGGGCGCCAGGATAGCGTCCAAGCTCCACCCCCGCGACCCGGGCGCCGCTCCAGACCGCGATCTCCGAGTCCCCGTGCTCGCCGATGATGTAGGCGTCCACCGCGCGCGGCTCGATGCCGAGCTCCTCCGCCAGCAGGCCGCGCAGGCGAGCCGTGTCGACCAGCGTGCCCGTCCCGATCACCTGTCCGGCCGGCAGCCCCGAAACTTCCTGCGCGATCTGCGCCAGGATGTCCACGGGGTTCGACGCCATGACCAGGATGCCCGCAAAGCCCTCGGCCTTGAGCTTGCCCACGATGTCGCGGACGATCACGGCGTTCTTGGACAGCAGGTCGAGCCGGGACTCGTCCGGGCCGCTGGTCGCCTCGCCGGCCGTCACCACGACGATCGAACTCCTCGCCGCCTCGGCATAGTCGCCGTTGATGATCTTGACCGGCGGCTTCATCGGCACCGCGACGGCGTGTTCGAGGTCCATCACCTCACCTTCCGTTTGCTCCTGCGACCGGCCGACCAGGACGAGTTCCCGGAGGAAGCTGCTCTGGATCAGGGCATAGGCGCTCGCCATCCCGACGCGGCCGCAGCCGATGATGCAGACACGGTTCTCATGGGTCGCGGACGCCGAGGTGTCCGCGGGCTTCAAAGCCTCGGTTTGGTATGACTTGTTCATTGTTGGAAACTCGATCTCAATGGTCCGGACCTTGCGGGCGGAGCGGTTCAGATGAACGTCATGCCGGCCAGGAACGCGTCAGCGTTGCCGGGCAGGACATGCCGCGCCGAAGGCGAAGAGTGCTGCAGGAGGTCACGCCAGCGGCCTGGTTCTCGACAAGCCGGCGTCCGCCACCTTCGGGGTGTTCGCCATGCCCACGAGACGGAAGGCCAATGCGGCAACGGCGCCGCCGAGCAGCGGGCCGGCGCAGTAGAAGAACCAGACCGGGTAGGTCCCCGCGACGATCATCGGCCCGAGCGCGCGTGCCGGGTTGCCGGCGCCGCCGCTGACCGGGC
>CALMAB010000751.1 GCA_937858325.1 uncultured Acetobacteraceae bacterium | reverse complement strand
GCGCGGGCAGCCTGGCCGAGCGCGGCATCCAAACCCTGTCCCAGCTCACGCCGGCCCAGCAGGCCGGGGTCAGCACCGCCTACCGCACCGCGCTGACCGGGTGCTTCCTGCTGAGCGCGGTGGTGATGACGGCGGCGTTGCTCCTGGTGCTCGGCCTGCCGGAGCTGAAGCTGCGCAGCGAGATCGAGGACTCAGCGGCGTAGCGCGGAGGGCCGGGCGGTCAGGAACCGCTCCATCCGGGACAGCTCGGCATGGAGGGCGCGGCGGAACACCAGGCTCCGCGGAGGGTGCCGGGCGTAGCCCAGCGCCGCGTGCATCTTGCCCGCGGCGAGGGAAACGTTGGCCCAGCCGATCACCTCCTCGCCCCACAGCACGGGCATGGCGTAGTAGCCGAACGCCCGCCGGGCCGGGGGCGTGTAGGCCTCGAACCGGTAGGCCCAGTCCCACAGGTGCTCGAAGCGGCGCCGGTCCCAGACCACGGGGTCGAACGGCGCCAGGAAGCGCACGTCCCGCGGCGCCGGGCGGTGCCGCCAGCCGCCGTTGCGGGCCGGCCAAAGGTAGTGTTCGCCCTCGACCTCCTCCCGTTCCAGCTCCCCGGCTTTCAGCGCCGCGGCGACCACCGGCGCGAGCGGGCCGAGACCTGGGTTGCGCCGCGCCATCAGCGACAGCGCGCCCCGCAGGCTGACCGCCGACACAGGAGCCAGGATGCGGGCGACCAGCATGACCAGGTGCCGCGCCCGGTCCGCCGCCCCCTCGCCGAAAGCATCCGCGTCCGGCGGAGCGGGCGCCGCGTCGTAGATGCGGATGCCGTCGCGCCGCCGCGCCACGCGCAGCAGCCCGTAATGGTGCAGGCTTTCCAGCGCCCGGGTGGTCGCCTTGGAGAAGCCGCCCCAGCCGTTCACCGCCCGGTCGCGGCCGAACCGCGCTTCCAGGTCCCTGGGATGGGTGGGGCCGCGCGCCCGCACAAAGGCCAGCACCTCCGCCGCCAGCCCGGCCGGCACGTGCGCCCCCGCCGGGTCCAGGCGGGGATGCAGCAGTTGCCTTGTACCGCCGGGCATGAAGCCGTAGGCGTACAAGAAATCCTCTTCCAACCCCATCCGCGCGAAGCCGCGCTCCAGGTCGCCGGCGCGATAGCCGCTGACCCGGTGCCGCAAGATCAGGTCCTGCGCCCGAGCCGGCGCGCGGATCGGGTCCGCCTGGACAAAGCCGAGCCTGGTCACGGCGTCCGCAAGGGTGGTGGGCGCGAACATCGTCGCCAATCGCGCATGTGTCCGCAGGCGGGCAAGGGCCGTGGCGGTGGTCATGGCTGACGCTTGCATTTGTCATGCAAACGCATTACACGCTGTCTCCCATTCTGAATGGGGGGTAGTATCATGGCGGCCACCGCTCTGGTCCAGACGCGGATTGACCCTGCGGTGCGGGACAAGGCCGCCGAAGTGCTGGACCGCATGGGGATGACGGTTTCGGATGCCGTGCGAATCCTGCTGACCCGCGTTGCCCAGGAAGGTGCGCTGCCACCCGGCCTCACGGTTGATCCGGCAGCCCACGACGCTTGGTTTCGGGCCAAGGTCATGGAGGCGCTTGAAGACCCGCAGCCTCCCATTCTGCAAGAGGAAATCGAGCGGCACTTTGCCACCCGGCGCGCCGCAGCCCTCGCGCGGGCTTCCAAAACTCAGAAGTGACGCTGCGGTGGAGCGTGCCTGCTTTGCAGGACCGGAACCGCATCTTCGATCACATCGAGCGGTACAATCCAACCGCCGCGATTCGGCTTGATGAGCGGATCGGTTCGCAGGTCGAAAACCTCAGCCTTCATCCGAGAAGCGGCCGTCCAGGACGGGTCAACAATACCCGGGAGCTGGTCATCCCCCATACACCCTACATAGTCGCCTATCGCCTGTTGGAGGACGCTGTCTTGATTTTGCGTATCCTTCACGGATCGCAGAAGTGGCCGTACGAAATCTAAGGCAAAACCCTCAAACAGCAGGCTGCGGCGTCCTTTCCTGCAAGCGCCACACATGCCAGCACACGAAAGCGACCGGCACGCCGATCAGCGAGGTCGCCACGAAGAACCACTCGAAGCCCAAATACTCGATGAGATAGCCCGAAACCCCCGCAAGCAGGCTGCCCGGCAGGGCGCACAGGGAGGTCAGCAGCGCGTACTGGCTCGCCGCGTGCTCCGTCGCGGTCAGCGTGGACATGTAGGTGATGAGCACGATGGACGCGAAGGCATACGCGAAGCTGTCGATGCTGACGGCGACGGCAAAGGTCCAGAACTCGCCCCCGCCGTGGTCGCCGTGCACCGCGAGGTAGGCCAGGCTCAAATGCGAGGCGGACGCGAACACGGTGCCGACGATCAGGCTCGTCATGATGCCGATCCGCGGCACCACATATCCCGCGAAGAACGTGCCCCCCAGCGCCACCCAGAAGCCGAACAGCTTGGTGACGGTGGCGATGTCCGTGTTGGAATAGTGCAGGCTCTTGAACAGCGGCAAGGCCATCGCGCTCGACACGTAGCCGGGCATGCGGAACCCGGCCACCATGATGAGCACCGGGACGGCCAGCGGACCCAGGCGCGTGACCAGCTCCCGGATCGGCGCGACGACGGTCTCGACGAAGCCCGGCCGCTCCGGGCGCGCGGCTTTGTCGGACGGCGGCTCGGGCGCCAGAAGGGCCGCGGCCATGCCGGGCGCCATCAGCGCGGCCATGCACAGGTAGGCCGCGCGCCAGCCGACCCGGTCCGCCAAATAAAGCGCCCCGGCCCCGGCCGCGAGGTTGCCCACGCGCCACCCGATCTCCGCCCAGGACGACATCAGCGCCTGCCGCTCCGCGGGCGCCACGGTGATGCGCCAGCCGTCGATCACCACGTCCTGCGTCGCCCCGGCGAAACCGAGCGCCAAGGAAAAGGCGACCGTCCAGGCCAGCCAATGCGCCGGGTCGCCGACGGCGCTCCCCGCCAAGGTCAGCGCCACCCCGATCTGCGACACGATGATCCAGCCGCGCCGCCGCCCCAGCAGACGGCTGAACACGGGCGCGTCGTAGCGGTCGAGAAAAGGCGCCCACAGGAACTTGAACTTGTAGGCCAGCGTCAGCTCGCTCATCAGGCCGAGGATGCCGATCGGCACCCGGGCGTCCGACAGCCAAGCCGACTGGGTGATGTAAACCAGCAGGAACGGCATCCCCGAGCTGAACCCCAGGCCCAGCATCGCCAGGACCGAACGGTCGGAAACCAAATGGCGCAGGGACGGCCTGTTCGCCTTGTCCGGCGTCGCGAGTCCTTGCATGCACTGGCCTTTCCCGAAGCCGCTTCGTGTCCGGCGCCCGAGGCTAGGTGGGCGTGGCCGCGTGTCAATCGGGGCCGTCGGCATCCGGCCGCAGGTAGCGCAGCACCGCCTCCACCAGCATCGCCCGCTGCAAGGGAGCGTCGTCCGCGGCATGGAGGTCGCGCCCGAAGATCACCCGCCAGGTGTGCCGGTTGGACACCCGGTAGAAGCACATGGAGGCGATCATCAGATGGAGGCGCAGCGGGTCCACCCCGGCGCGGAACACGCCCTCCCGCGCGCCGCGCGCCAGAAGGTCGTGCAGGATGTCCAGCACGGCGGAGTTCCGCAGCGCGACCGTGGGGCTGTCGCGGATGTGCTGGGCCTCGTGGATGTTGGCGACCGCGATCAGCCGCACCCAGTCCGGGTACTGGGCATGGTAATCGAAGGTCACGTGCACGAGTTGCCGCATGGCCTCGCGGGGCGGCAGGCCTGCGAGCTGCAGCCCGCCCTCGATGCGGCGCATCCCGGCGTAAACCTCTTCCAGCACGGCGGCGAACAGGCCCTCCTTGCTGCCGAAATGGTAGTAGACCATCGGCTTGGTGGTGCCTGCCCGGGCCACGATGTCGTTCACGTGCGCCCCGCTGTAGCCGCGCTCGGCGAACAGGGCGTGGGCGGCCTTCAGGATGCCTTGCCGGGTGCGCGCGCCGTCGTGGGTCCGCGTGCGGAGCGGAGAAGGATCGTCCAACATGGCAAGCTCCGTCGATGCGATCTCAATTTGCGGTCAGGGCCGGTGTTTTTCGCTTTTAAACCTACCGGTAGGTAGATATAAGCCGAGTCATCCAGGAGGCGCCAGCGACGAATGGCCCCCGGTTGAGGAACGTGCCATGGCCGATGCCCCCATCGTTCAAGCTGCACCACAGCCCTGCCGGCGCGGGATGCTCATCCATGGCTGACCCGCACGCCTGCCGCCGAAACGCGCATCCGCCAAAGATCAAGCATCTGACCGAATAAACACGAGGAGGACACGACCATGGACACTGCCGGGACCCACGAGCCGCATGGCAGGCGGCAATCGAAAAAAGCCGCGGCCAGCGGCTGGATCGGCTCCGCGCTGGAGTACTACGACTTCTTCATCTACGCCACCGCGGCGTCCCTGGTCTTCCCGCAGATCTTCTTTCCTTCGAGCGACCCCACGGTCGCCATCGTCGCCTCGCTCGCGACCTACGGCGTCGGCTACGTCGCCCGGCCCATCGGCGCCTTCGTGCTCGGCCACTACGGCGACACGCACGGGCGCAAGGGCGTGCTGCTGCTGTGCATGTTCCTGATGGGCCTCTCGACCATGGCGGTCGGGATCTTGCCGACCTATGGGCAGGTGGGCGTGCTGGCCCCGGTGCTGCTGGTCGTCTTGCGGCTGATCCAGGGCTTCGCGGTTGCGGGCGAGATCAGCGGCGCATCCTCCATGATCCTGGAGCACGCGCCCTTCGGCCGGCGCGGCTTCTTCGCGAGCTTCACCCTGCAGGGCGTGCAGGCCGGGCAGATCCTGGCCGCCGCGGTGTTCCTGCCGCTCGCCCACTTCATGCCGGCCGACGCCTTCAACAGCTGGGGCTGGCGCATCCCGTTCCTGCTCAGCGCCGTGGTGATCCTCGCCGGCTACATCATCCGCCGCGAGGTCGAGGAAACCCCGGCCTTCGCCGAGGAGGGCGGCACCGTACCCAAGGCGCCCATCGTCGAGGCGTTCCAGTTGAGCGGCGGCGACATGCTGCGGGTCGTGTGCATGGCGCTGATGAACGTCATCCCGGTGGTCGCCACCGTGTTCGGCGCGGCCTACGCGGTGCAGCCGGCCTACGGCATCGGCTTCGAGAAGGACATCTATCTCTGGATCCCCGTGCTGGGCAACATCGTCGCGGTGATCGTCATCCCCCTCGTCGGCAACCTGTCGGACCGGATCGGGCGCCGGCCGCCGGTGATCGTCGGCGCGCTCGGCTCGGGGCTGCTCTCCTTTGCCTATCTTTACGCCATCAGCATCCACAGCGTGCCGCTCGCCATCGTGCTGTCGCTGCTGATGTGGGGCGTCGTTTACCAGGGCTACAACGCGGTTTACCCGAGCTTCTACCCGGAGCTGTTCCAGACGCGCACCCGGGTGTCGGCCATGGCGATCTCGCAGAACGTGGGGACCACCATCACCGCGCTGCTGCCGGTGCTGTTCGCGA
>CALMAB010000750.1 GCA_937858325.1 uncultured Acetobacteraceae bacterium | reverse complement strand
CGGCGCGCAGCACCCGTTCCGGCACGCGCCGCAGCAGCCACACGCCGGACAGGCCGCCCCCGATCGCGCCCAGGCACACAACGGCGGCCGGTCCCCAGCGCACGTCGGGCGACCACAGGAAGATCAGCAGCGCCGAGAAGTTCATGACCCCGGCCAGCACGTTCTTGGTCGCCGACGCCGCCCGTACGGCCAGCCCCGCCGCGGTCAGCGCCGCCAGCATCAGGAAGCCGATTCCCCCGCCGAAGTAGCCGCCGTAGACGGAGATGGCGAACTGCAGCAGCCCCGCCGTCCTCGTGCCCACCCGGGCCACGTCCGTTGGCCGGCGGAAGAAGCTGCCGTAGGCGAACACCGCCGTCGCGAACAGCACCAGCCAGGGCACCAGCCGGGCAAAGAACGTTGCCGGGGTGGCGAGCAGCAGCACGGCCCCGATGGCACCGCCGGCCAGGCTGATGACGCACAGCGCCCGGAACGAAAGGCTGGGCGCCCCGCGCGCCAGGCTGCGCCCCGCCCATCCCGACAGCACCTGCCCGGGAAACAGCGCGACGGTCGAGGTGACGTTGGCCGCCCGCGGATCAAGCCCGGCGAGCAGCAGCGCCGGGAGGGTGACGAACGAGCCGCCGCCCGCCAGCGCGTTCTGCGCCCCGGCCCACAAGGAGGCCGCGAACAGGACAAAAAGGCTCGTGGAGGATGCCATGGCCGCACCATGCCCGACGCGGGCCTCCGGAGCCAACGGGCCTGCGTCCTGCGGGGATGCCCCGTGCCGTTAGGGGTTCTGTAACGCTCCCATGAGCATAATGGCCGAAGCATGGGGCCGCTCCCTTCCATGCGGGACGGAGGCCCATCGTGCGACGCCCATCGACCTTCTCAGGCCACACGCCGGCACGGCACGGGTCATCCCTGCTGGCCCGGGCTTCGATGGCCGCCTTGCCGCGCAAGCTTTGGCCGCGGCTTGCGGTCCTGATGCTGGCCGCGACGATGCCGCTGGTCGTGCTGCTGGTGCTGTCGGCCGTGGCCGACGGCCGGCGCGTGGTGGACACGGCGCGCGACCGGGTGGTGCAGCTCGCCCGCCTGGCAGCCGAGCAGCAGGACGACATGCTCCAGGAAGCGTCGAGCCTGCTGCGCGTGCTGGCGCGGGTGCCGGAGGTGCAGAAGGTCGGCACGGCGGGGTGCGACGGCCTGCTGGGCACCGTGCTCTCCATCCATCCCCGGATCAACGTCCTGGCGGTCCTGGATGCCGGAGGCACCGTCACCTGCAGCACCAACCCGGCCGGCAAGGGCCTGAGCCTCGCGGACCGGCCCTATTTCCAGGAAGCCCTGGCCTCGCCGTCCAAGACAGCCGTCGTGATGAGCGCGTTCACCGTCAGCCGCGCCACCGGCAAGCCCGCCATGTTCTTCGCCGTCCCGTTGGAGCGCCTGCCCGGCGGCGGCGCGCCGCCCGGGGTGGTCCTGGCCGGGGTGGACTTCGAGTGGTTCGCGCGGTTGTCGGATGGCGCCTCGGGAGCGTCGGACCAGCTGGTCCAGGTGCTGGACAGCCGCGACGGCGCCATCCTGGCGGAAGCGCCGGCCACGGTGGGCCGCATGGGCCGACGCGTCCCGCAATCCCCAGTCATCGAGGCGTTCCGGGCGTCCCCCGGCGGCGGGTCGCTCCAGGCGCCGGACCTGGACGGGATCGGCCGCGTGTTCGGCTTCGCGCCCTTGCCGGGTCCTGCCGCCGGCCTCCTGGTCGCGATCGGCTTGCGGGAGGCCGACATCCGGGCGGCGGCGGACCAGCGGTTTTGGTTGTCGATGGGGATCGCGTTCGCCGCCACGGCGGTGGCCATGCTGACCGCCTGGCTCATTGCCAAGCGGATGGTGCTCCGCCCCATCGACGCGCTGGTCAGGGCGGCCGCGCTGGTCGGGGCGGGCGACCTGTCCGCACGGGCGGCCATCGGCCGCGGCGCCGCGGCGGAACTGTCGTCGCTCGGCACGGCGTTCGCCCGCATGGCCGGGCGGCTGCAGGCGCGGGACGGGCGCATCGCCACCATGCAGAAGCAACTCGCGATCAGCGAGGGGCTCCACCGATTGCTGGCCGAGAACGCCAACGACATGATCGTGCGGTACTCGCCGGAATTCCGCCGCCTGTATGTTTCCCCCGCCTGCCGCGACCTGCTGGGCTATGAGCCGGAGGAACTGGTCGGCAAGCATCCCCGCGACCTGATGCACCCGACGGACCGGGACGCGCTGGAGCAGTCGCTGTTCGGGCGGCTGCTGAACGGGGACGCGACGGCGCGCGCCAGCTTCCGGGTGATGCGCAGGGACGGCAGCTACGTTTGGCTGGAGACAAGCTGCCGCCGCCTGGAGGACGGCAGCGGCTTCGTGGCGGTGATGCGGGACGTGTCCGAGCGCAAGGCGCTGGAAGCGCAGCTTGAGGATGCGAACCGCCGGCTTCGCGTGCTGGCGCAGGAGGACGGGCTGACCCGCCTGGCCAACCGGCGCCGTTTCGACGAGGTTCTGGGGACCGAGTACCGCCGGGCGACGCGGAACGGCTCGCCGCTGGCGGTCGTCATGCTCGACGTGGACTGCTTCAAGGCGTTCAACGACACCTACGGCCACCCGAGCGGCGATGCCTGCCTGCAGGCCTTGGCGGGCGTGCTCGACGGCCGGTGCCGCCGGCCGGTGGACCTTTCGGCCCGGTATGGCGGGGAAGAGTTCGTCCTCCTGCTGCCGAACACCGACGCCGCGGGCGCGTTGGCGGTGGCCGAGTGTGTCCATGGCGCGGTGCGCGCCCTGGCGATCCCGCACGCCGGGTCCGACCACGGCTTCGTGACCGTCAGCGTCGGCGTCGCGGCGATGGTGCCGGGCCGTCTGCAGGGACCGGCCGCCTTGGTCGAGGCGGCTGATGCGGCGCTGTATGACGCGAAGCGCGCCGGGCGCAACACGGTCCGCCTGGCGGACGCCTCGCCGGAGGTGGTAGGCTAAGGCTAGGCCGCCTGGCTCAGCACGAGCCGCCGCCGGGCGCGCTGGATCGGCAGGGCCGCGTAAACGTCCTTCACCGCTTCGGTGATGGTGACGCCCGCCAGCCGCGGCGCGATGCGCCGGCCGCCCCCCTCCCAGGCCGGCGCGCCGCGCAGCACGACCCGCAGGTTGACCGGCGGCAGGTAGAGCGCGGTGTCCCGCCGCTCCACCCGGAACAGGCCGGCGGCCAGCAGGCGGCCGATCTGGCCCGGCGAGTAGGGCTGGCCGTGGCCGAACGGCGTGCTTTCGTTGTGCGCCCACAGGCCCATGCGGTTCGGCGTGACCGCCAGGAGGCGGCCGTCGTCCTTCAGCACCCGCCACACCTCCCGCAACATGCGGAACGAGTTCTCGGCGACCTCCAGGCCGTGAACCAGCAGGATGCGGTCGAAGCACAGGTCGGGGAAGGGCAGGCTGTCCTCTTCCACCGTGCAGGACAGGTTGGGGCTGCCGGCGGGCCAGCGGGCGATGCCGACCTGCGCCGGGGTGGCGGCGACGCAGCGCGCCGCGCTGTCCCGCCAAGGCCGCAGGTACGGGGCGGCGTAGCCGAGGCCCAGCACGGCCAGGCCCGTCACGTCCGGCCAGGCG
>CALMAB010000749.1 GCA_937858325.1 uncultured Acetobacteraceae bacterium | reverse complement strand
GTTCCAGGTCCACAGCGCCGTTCGCTTCCAGGGACTCGACGGCCGTTCCGAGCTGCAGGTCGTCCACCCGCGCCAGCAGCACGGCGCCGCCGCGCCGGAGCGCCTCGTTGTAGGTGGCGTTCTCCGCGTCCGTGCCGGGCAGGCCCGCCCCGGCGCCGTGCAGCAGCGTCACCTTGTCCCGGCCGATGCCATGCTCGGCCAGGCTTTCCTGCGCCCTTTGGGCCGTTGGCTGATCCTCGAATGCTGCGGTGATCGTGGTCGTCATGCTTGAACTCCTTGGGCTTGGCATGGCGGGAAGCGTTCCAAGCTGCTTCTGCCTCGACGGCTGGCGTGCCGGCGTTTGGGGGCTGGAAGCCGCAAACGCGGATGGCCAACGCGGCAGATCCGGGATGGGCCATCGCTCGACGCGCTCACGTTCTTGTGCAGCGTGGGAATGGGCGGGCCTCGCGCCACGCCAGGGGCGGAAGACGCCGACGAGCGAATGACTCGCCGCCGCAGCCTGTTATGGTGCGCGCGCGAATCGATTCCGATGTTGCGCGGTGTGATCTTCGTCACAGACGTCTGCATCCCGCCTCGTGCATCCACCCCATGCAACGTCCACCCCATGCAACGACTTCCTGGAGGCCCCATGACTCTCCCAATGCTTTGCACGGCGGCAGCCGCCTCCGCCTCCATGAGCGCGGGCCGCGCCGCGCCGCGCCATGCGAGGCAGGTCACGCACCCGACGCGCATCCGACCGCCCCGGCTCGGCCATGCCGGCAGCCCGGCCCGCTTCCTGAACGTGAAAGGCTGATACGATGTACGCCAATGCCCATGCCGCCCGCTTGTCCGCCACGGTCGCGCGCCTTCGCGAGGACGCGCAGCACGCGGCCGAGCGCATCGTCGCCGATGCCCACCATGCCCGGCAACTCGGCGCCAAAGCCGAGACGTATCGCCGCCGCGCCTCGGAACTGGACCGCCAGGCCCACCGTGCCGAGGAGCTGTCGCGCGGCTGGGTCGTCGTGGCGTCACGCGCCGCCGCCGCCGAGAAGCGGCTCGTGGCGGAGGCGCTCGACATCATCGAAAGCCGGTCGAGCATGTGAAAGCGTCCGGCCTTGAGACTGCTCGGTGCAGCCCGTGTCGCCACCCTCCGGGCAAGGGCTGAACGGGCTGCCGTCCCGGCTTTCGCCGTGGGGAGCGGCGGGCTGATGCGTTTGTATGCCTGTGCTGGCACCGTGCCAATGAAGGAAGCCAATGCCGCTCTACTACTTCGACTCCGGCGACCCTGAGAATTTCCTGCGCGGCGATGCGGGAATCGAGCTGCCCGGTCCGCAAGAAGCCTGCGACGAAGCGATCCGCCTCCTGCCCGGCATCGCCCATGACATGGGCCGCGGCTACGACGGGCGGGACATCGTCGCGATGGTCAGGAACGAGCGGAACCAGGTCATCTTCAAGGCGACGCTGTCGCTCAGGGCGGAATGGGTGGCTCCGAATCCTGAAAGGAAGGAGAGGGTTCGGGAGCCTTCCGACGGGTGAACGCGCACGGTTTCCCTCGCGGCGTCAGGGTCGGGCGCCGTGCTGCCGGCCCCTGGATCGCCGCGTCGCTGCGCGCCTCGCAATGACACGGGAAGGATGGACGCAAACGGCCGCTGGCATGGCTTGAACGTCGGGAGCCTCTGCATGCTCGACGCAATGCCGGCCGGGTTCAAGAAAGGCACGGGATTTGCGAAGGGCAGTTACGATGCCGGACAGCCCGCCCCCCGCGACGGAACCAACCTTTGCCGTCATGCGCAGCCGCAAGCTGCGCCTGCTGATCCCGCTGATCGTCGCCTTCGCCTTCCTGATGGAGCAGCTGGACGCGACCATCGTCACCACCGCGATCCCTGACATGGCGCGCAGCCTGCGCGTCACGCCGCTGCAGATGAACCTGACCATCACCGCCTACATCCTGAGCCTGGCCGTGTTCATGCCGCTCAGCGGCTGGATCGCGGACCGGTTCGGCGCGCGCCGGGTGTTCGCCGCGGCGCTGGTCATCTTCACCGCAGCCTCGGCGCTGTGCGGCATGGCGGACAGCCTGCGCGTGCTGGTCGCGACGCGGGTGCTCCAGGGGTTCGGCGGCGCGATGATGACGCCGGTGGGGCGCCTGGTGCTGCTGCGCGCGTTTCCGCGCAGCCAGCTGGTCACGGCGATGACCTACATGACGGTGCCCGCCGTCATCGGCCCGGCGCTCGGCCCGATCCTGGGCGGCTTGCTCACCACCTACGCGAGCTGGCGCTGGGTGTTCTACGTCAACATCCCCATCGGCGCGGTCGGCGTGCTGCTGGCGCTGCGTTTCGTGGAGGACACCCGGGCCGACCGCCAGGCGCGCTTCGACGTGCCGGGCTTCCTGCTGTGCGGCGCAGGCCTCGGCCTGCTGCAGTTCGGGTTCGAGAACGTCAGCCACCCGCTGCTGCCGCCCTGGGGCGTGTGGGGCCTGCTGTTGGCGGGCGTGCTGCTGCTGGCGGCCTACGTGCCGTATGCCCGTGGCCGGCCGGACGCGGCGCTCGACCTCAGCCTGTTCGCCATCCGCACCTTCCGCGTCAGCACCTTGGCCGGGGGCCTGAGCCGGATCGGCGTCAACGCCGTGCCGTTCATGCTGCCGCTGCTGTTCCAGATCGGCTTCGGCCTCAGCCCCTTGCAATCGGGATCGCTCACCTTCGTGTCCAGCCTGGGCACGCTGGTGGTGCGGCCCGTGTCGGCCTGGCTGATGCGGCGCTTCGGCTACCGCGGGCTGCTGTCGGCCAACGGCGTGCTCTGCGCCGCGGTGGTCGCGAGCTTCGCCCTGGTCGAGCCGACGACGCCGCATTGGCTGGTGTTCCTCATGGTCCTGCTGTTCGGCGTTGCGCGCAGCACGCAGTTCATGACCACGAACACGCTGACCTACGCCGACACCCCGGCCAGCAAGCTGAGCCGCAGCACCAGCCTGGGCGGGGTGATCCAGCAACTGACGATCTCCTTCGGCGTGTCGATCGCCGCGGCGCTGCTCGGGCTGATCGCCGGGCCGGGCCGGCTGCCCGACGTGGGCGATTTCCACGACGCGTTCCTGCTCGTGGCGCTGATCACGCTGGTGTCCGCGCCGGGCTTCCTGCGGCTGCGGCCGGAGGACGGGGCGCAGGTCAGCGGCTACCGTCGCCGGTGATGTGGGCGAGGCAATCGTCGAGCGTCACCACATCGGCGTAGCGGCGGCCCACGTCGCGCAGGTTCGCCTGGTGCGGGCCGTCCTCCACGTCGCCCACGCAGTTTTCCGGGACGATCACGCGGAAGCCGTAGCTGAACGCGTCGATCACGCTGGCGCGCACGCAGCCGGAGGTGGTGCAGCCGGTGACGACCACGGTATCCACGCCCTGCCGCACGAAGATCGGCGCGGCGGCGGTATGGAAGAAGATGGACGGCGCGGCCTTGCACAGCACCACGTCGTAGGCCGGGTCGTGGATGCGGGGATCGAGCCGGGTCGGCTCGCTGCCGTGCCGCAGCGTTTCGACCACGGGCGGCACCTTCCAATGCGGCGCGTCCCCCGCGCCGTGGTAGGCGGTGTAGCAGCTCACCACGGGCAGCCCGGCCGCGCGGGCCGCGCGCAGCAGGGTCGCCGTGTTCACCACCGCGCGCTCGGTGAGCGCGGCGCCGCCGAGGGGAAAGCGCCCGTCGGTGAAGCCGAGCTGGAAGTCCACCACGGCGATGCCGACGCGCCGCCCGAAGCCCACCGCCGTGCCGCCGTAGCCCCGCTGGCCGTATTCGTCCATTTCACTCTCCGTGGTCCGCTGCGCCGACGGTCCAGCAATCGGCGTGCCACCGCCTGCGCTTGGCTGCGCTTCCGCTGCGCCCGGTGCTGCCGGATGCGGCGGCACCACTTGGTGGCGGGACTCGCAACGTGATGGTAGCGTCGTCCGACCGGGCGGCTGGCCGCTCACCCCATCGGGACGCCGCATGACCCTGATCCTCACCAACGCCCGCCTCGTGCTTCCGAACGCGGTCGTGCTGGGCACCGTCGTGGTGGAGGACGGACGCATCGCGGACGTGCAGCCCGGCCGCCGCAGCTCGGCGGCGGGCGCCGTGGACCTTGGGGGCGACACGCTGATGCCCGGCATCGTCGATGTCCACACCGACAACCTGGAGCGCCAGGTGCAGCCCCGCTCCAACGCGCGCTGGCCGTCGCGCTCCGCCATGGCGGCGCATGACGCGCAATGCGCGGCGGCCGGGGTGACGACCGTGCTGGACGCGCTGTGCCTGGGCGACCTCGGCTTCGACAAGGACCGGGTGCGGACCTTCCATGACGGCGTGGCCGACCTGGACGCGCTGGCCGGCACCGGGCTGCTGAAGTCCGAGCACTTCCTGCACCTGCGCTGCGAGCTGCCGGCGCCCGACATGCTGGAGCTGCTCGACCCCGTTGCCGAGCACCCCCGCGTCCGCATGGTCAGCCTGATGGACCACAGCCCCGGCGTCGGCCAGTACGCCAGCCTCGACAGCTATCGCAAGATGCGGCTGCGGGAAGGGCACGGCCTGCCCTGGATCGAGAACCGCATCGTGGAGCTGCAGGAGCAGCGCGCCCGGACGCGCGGCCCGAACCGCCGGGCGCTGCTGGCCCGCATCGCGCCGCTCGGCATCGTGCTGGCCAGCCACGACGACAACACGGCGGAGGAGGTGGCGGAGAACGCCGCCGACGGCATCCGCATCAGCGAGTTCCCGGTGTCCATGCTGGCGGCGACGGAAGCGCGGGCGCGCGGCATGGACGTGATCGCCGGCGCGCCCAACATCGTGCGCGGCGGCTCGCATTCCGGCAACGTTTCCGCGGCGGAACTGGTGCGCGGGCGCGTGGTGGACGCTTATGCCAGCGACTACGTGCCGTCCAGCCTGCTGGAAGCCGCCTTTGCCAGCGTCAGGCGGACGGGCATCACCCTGCCGCAAGGCGTCGCCATGGTGACGACCAACCCGGCGCGCATGGCCGGGCTGCTCGACCGCGGCCGCATCGAGCCGGGGCTGCGCGCCGACCTGCTGCACGTGCGGCAGCACGAGGGGATGCCGGTCGTGCGCCAGGTTTGGCGCGGCGGGGAGCGGGTGAGCTGACCTCTTCTATGGGGCGGGCGGAGTGAGCGTCCGCGTCGCGCTGTACTACGCCCCCGCCTTGTCCGACCCGCTGTGGCCGGCGGCCTGCGGCTGGCTGGGCCGCGACCCGGAAACTGCGGCCACCCTGTCGCAGCCCGACCTGCCGGACATCCGCGCCGTCACCGCCGACGCCCGGCTGTACGGCTTCCACTGCACGCTGAAGCCGCCGATGCGGCTCCGGACGAACTACGGCGCGTTCCTGGACGATGCCGCCGCCCTGGCGCGCGGGCTGGCCCCGTTCGCCATGCCGCGGCTGCACGTGGCGGAGCTGTCGGGGTTCCTCGCCGTGCGGGAGGCCGAGCCGTGCCCGGCCCTGCGCATTTTGGCCGATGCCTGCGTCGCCGGGGTGGACCGCCACCGGGCGCCCCCGGACGAGGCCGAACTGGCCCGGCGCCGCGGAGGCGGGCTAACCGCGGCGCGGGACGCCAACCTGCTCCGCTGGGGCTACCCCGGCGTGTTCGACGAGTGGCGCTTCCACATGACGCTGACCCGGCGCCTGACCGATGCGGAGCGCGCCGTGTTCCTGCCGGCCGCGGCGGCGCACCTGGCGGGCGCGCTGCCGCACCCGCGCCGGATGGAGGACATCTGCGTGTTCACCCAAGGCCAACCCGGCGCCCCGTTCATGATTGCGGAGCGTCTCCCGATGCGCGGGTGATCGCGGCCAGCAGCTCGCGCACTCCGGCCTCCACGGTGCCGTCGTTCACCACCATCTGCCGGTCCACCGGCAGCCGCAGCTCGATGGAGCGGGCCAGACGGCGGGCCACGTCCACCGCGTCGTCCCGCCCGCGCGCGGCGAGCCGTAGCGCCAGCACGTCCGCCGGCGCCGAAATCTCGATCACCGAGACCGGGAAGCGGGCCGCCGCCTCCGCCACCACGGCGCGGGACACGTTGACGACCACGACCCGGCCGCGCGCCAGGTCCATCGAGATGTCGGCGGGGATGCCGTAATGCAGGCCGTGCGCGCGCCAGGTCAGCGCGAAGTCGCCGGCCTGCTTGCGCAGTTCGAACGTTTGCTCGGTCACGCTTTCATGCGCTTCCTGCCCCATGTCGCCGGGCCGGGTGATGACCCGGCGCACGAAGCGGAAGCGCAGGTCGTCCGACAGCGCGTCGCGGGCGCCGTTCAGCAGGGTGTCTTTGCCGGCCCCGGACGGCCCAACGATCAGGATCAGCATCGGCACTCCGCATCCAGCACACGTTTTACGCGAACGGACCTAAGCAGGCATTCGTAGCCTAAGCTACGAATGCCTGCTTAGGAGTCGTTGAGGACGCATCATTTATTTGCTGCGCGTATGCGCGCTCCGCAGAGTGATGCTTAGGCGATAGGCTGGGCGGCGCGCAACCCGGAGACGGCTTCCCATGCTCACAACCTGGTTCACCACGCGACCCGAGATCGCCGGCACCTTCGGCGTGGCTGCCAGCACGCACTGGCTGGCGACCGCCGTCGGCATGGCGGTGTTGGAACGCGGCGGCAACGCGTTCGACGCCGCCGCCGCGGCGGGCTTCGTGCTCCAGGTCGCCGAGCCGCACCTGAACGGACCCGGCGGCGACGCGCCGATCATTGTGCACAGCGCCCGAACCAATACCCAACACGTGATCTGCGGCCAGGGCACGGCGCCGGAGGCCGCCACGCTGCCCCATTTTGCGTCGCTCGGTCTCGACCTGATCCCGGCGACCGGGCTGCTGCCCGCGGTGGTGCCGGGCGCGTTCGGCGCGTGGTGCCGGATGCTGCGGGACTGGGGCACCTGGGAGCTGGCCGACGTCCTGGACTACGCCATCGGCTACGCGACCGCCGGCGTGCCGCTGGTGCCGCGGGTGTCCGCCACCATCGAGGGGGTGCGCCCGCTGTTCGAGGCCGAGTGGCCCAGCAGCGCCGCCGTGTTCCTGCCCGGCGGCGCCACGCCCGCGGTCGGGGACCTGTTCGCCAACCCGGACCTCGCCGCGACCTACCGGCGCCTGTGCCGGGAAGCCGTGGGCGCTACCCGGGAAGCGCGCATCGACGCCGCCTCCGCCGCCTGGTATGGGGGCTTCGTGGCGGAGGCGGTCGGGCGCTTCTTCGCGGACACCGACGTGTTGGATGCGTCCGGTCGGCGGCACCGCGGCCTGCTCGCCGCCGAGGATTTCGCCAAATGGTCCGCGACCGTCGAGGTCCCTGCGGCCTTTGACTACCATGGCCATACCGTGCTGAAGTGCGGCCCGTGGAGCCAGGGGCCGGTGTTCCTGCAGCAACTGGCGCTGCTGCGCGGCTTCGACATCGGCGCGATGGACCTGCTCGGCCCCGACTTCGTGCACACCGTGGTCGAGTGCGCGAAGCTCGCCTTTGCCGACCGGGAAGCATACTACGGCGACCCGGACTTCGCCGCCGTGCCGCTCGCCGACCTGCTGTCGCCCAACTACAACCTGGCCCGGCGCGGCCTGGTGGGGCCGCAGGCCTCGGCGGACCTGCGTCCCGGCGAAATCCCGGGCTTCGATCCTTGGGTGGACCACGGCGCCCACCGCCGCGCCGACATGCTCGGCCAGGCGCCGGGCGCGGGGGAGCCGACGGTGGCGCGGCTGGGCGTGATCGGCGCCGACACCGTGCACGTCGATGTGATCGACCGCTGGGGAAACATGGTCAGCGCCACGCCCTCCGGCGGTTGGCTGCAATCCTCGCCGGTGGTGCCGGGCCTCGGCTTTCCCATGGGTACGCGCTGCCAGATGTTCTGGCTGCGTCCTGGCCTGCCCAACAGCTTGGCGCCGCGCAAGCGCCCGCGCACCACCTTGTCCCCGAGCTTCGCGCTGCGCGACGGCAAGCCCTGGATGGCGTTCGGCACGCCGGGCGGCGAGCAGCAGGACCAATGGTCGCTGACCTTTTTTCTCCGCATGGTGCACGGCCGCCTCGGCATCCAGCAGGCCATCGACATGCCGAGCTTCCATTCCGAGCACTGGCCCAGCAGCTTCTGGCCCCGCATCGCCCGGCCCAACAGGCTGGTGCTGGAAGGCCGTTACTCCCCGGGCGTGCTGGAAGAGCTGCGCGCGCGCGGCCACGCGGCCGAGCAGGGGCCGGATTGGTCGGAGGGTCGGCTATCCGCAGCGCGGCAAGAAGGCGCGCAGATGTTCGCAGGCGCCAACCCGCGCGGGATGCAGGGCTACGCGGCGGGGCGGTAGGACCTCGGCTATGTAAACCATGCCGCATCGGAATTGGCGGGGGACACGGGGTGCGGGTACTCCGTATCTCAGCTTGGCATGGCGGCCAAGCGCGGGCTTTCCCGTCAGGCGGGTTCGGTTGGGAAGACATTCGCGTGCAAGCACGTCCA
The DNA here is from genome assembly GCA_937858325.1 of uncultured Acetobacteraceae bacterium. GTDB lineage: Bacteria > Pseudomonadota > Alphaproteobacteria > Acetobacterales > Acetobacteraceae > CAHJXG01. The sequence goes on along the minus strand of CALMAB010000749.1, from coordinate 1,542 downwards.
AAGAAAAGCGCCCCGGATCTGACCCGGCAGCTCGCCGCACTCCGAAAATCCAGGTTCCAGGGCAAAGTCCGCGCGGCCTACGCGGAGTTCGTGGCGATGCTGGACCGCGCGGAGATCACCGCCCACGTCCTGGCGCCAGGCGCGCCGATGCCGGGCTTCTTGCTGCCCAACGCCGAGGGACGGCTGCTGTCGTCCGACGAGCTGTTGCAATCCGGGCCGTTGGTGGTGGTGTTCTTCCGCGGCGACTGGTGCCCCTTCTGCATGTTGATGCTGTCGGCGCTTGAGGCGGCGCTGCCCGAGCTTCACGCCGCGGGCGCCGCGCTGGTCGCCATGACGCCGGACACCGGGGGCCGGGCGCTCCGGGCGAAGCGGGCGCACGGCCTGCACTACGAGGTGCTGTCCGACGTGGACAACCAGGCGGCCATGCAGTTCGGCGTGGTGGTCAACCCGCCCGAAAGCTACCGCGCCCTGCTGGCCGGGGCCGGCATCGACCTGGCGGAGCGCCACGGCAACCCCGGCGGGTTCATCCCCTTGCCGGCGACCTTCCTGGTCGGCCGGGACGGCATCGTCCGCTCGGCCTGGATCGATCTCGACGTGACCCGACGGGTGGAGCCGGCAGCGATCCTCGACGCGGTGCGGCGGCTGCCAGCCGGAGGGTAGGGGCCTGGCCGGATCAGTCGAACTCGGTCGGCAGGGCGGGGTCGCGTGCGTGGTCGAACATGCGCCGAAGCTGGCCCGGCAGCACCCGGCCCAATGAAAGGTCGCCGGGCAACCCGTCCTCCGTGAACCACTGGACCTCCGAGGTTTCCGTCCCGGTCGCCGGGGCGCCCCCCGCCACGTCGCAGATGAAGAACACCTTGCAGCAGGAGAACACGCCGCCTGCATGGCCTTGCCGGGTCCGGTCCCAGACCGCGGCCAGCTTGCGCACCCGCACCGCGTATCCGCTTTCTTCCCGCACCTCCTTGACCACGTTCTCCGCGGCCGTGAGGTTCACGTCCGCCCAGCCGCCGGGCAGCGTCCAGCGCCCGCCGTCCGCCACTTCCCGCACCATGAGCAGCCGTCCGCGGTCGTCGAATGCCGCGCCGCGCACGTCCACCTTGGGCGTCGCGTAGCCGTGCTCGCCCGCGAACAGCGCCTCGATCCGCTCAGCCGGCGCCCCCGTGTGCGCGGCCATGATCTCGGACGCCAGGGTGCGCAATCGCTCGTACCGTTCGCGGTCGTAAGGGTCGCGGGTGAAGGCGAGGCCGGTTTGGGCCATGGCCTGGAGTTCCCGCGTCCACGTCAGCCAGTCCGGTTCAGCCATCACCACGCGGAGCCTCTACAATCCAGGCATCCACTATGCACGCGGCCCTTTTCCGTTGCCATGCGGCGTCAATGGAACGGCCGCACCAGGCGCATGCGGATCGTGTCGTCGGGCGGCACCGGCGCCGTGCCGGCCGGGTCGAATGTCGGCAACGCGCAAAGCTGGTCGGGCGTCAGGTCCATCAACGCCAGGTGCTCGCCCAGCAACGCCAGGGCATCCGAGGGCACGGCGACCGGCCG
>CALMAB010000748.1 GCA_937858325.1 uncultured Acetobacteraceae bacterium | reverse complement strand
GGCGCTGGCGCAGGACCGCGTGCTGAACGTTTACAACTGGACCGACTACATCGATCCCAAGGTGCTGGAGCGGTTCACGAACGAGACCGGCATCAAGGTCCGCTACGACGTGTATGACAGCCTGGAAACGCTGGAAGGCAAGCTGCTGGCGGGATCGTCCGGATACGACATCGTGGTGCCCACCGCCGAGCCGACCTTTTCCCGCTTGATCGCCGCCAAGGCGCTGCGCCCGCTCGACCGGGCCAAGATCCCGAACTGGTCGAACCTCGATCCCAAGCTGATGCAGCGGGTGCAGGTGTCCGACCCCGGCAACGCGCACGGCGCGATCTACCTGTGGGGCACCATCGGCTTGGGCATCATCCCCGAGCGCATCCAGGCGCTCGATCCCGGGGCGCCGACCGACAGTTGGGACCTGCTGCTGAAGCCGGAGCACGCGAAGAAGCTCGCGGGTTGCGGCATCACCGTGATGGACAGCGCCATCGACACCATCCCGAGCGTGCTGAAGTACCTCGGCCGCAACCCGGAGAGCACCGATCCCAAGGACCTCGCCGACGTAGAGCGCATCCTGATGGCGATCCGCCCGTATATCCGCACCTTCGCGTCGGGCGGCGCTGTGGAAGCCTTGGCGGGTGGGCAGACCTGCCTCGCGATGACCTACTCCGGCGACGTGATCCAGGCGTCGGCGCGGGCCAAGGAAGCCGGGCAGCCGGCGGTCCGCTACGTCGCGCCCAAGGAGTTCGCGGCGCTCACCTTCGACATGCTGGCCGTCCCCGCCGACGCGCCGCACCCGGCGGAGGCCATGCAGTTCATCAACTTCCTGCTGCAGCCCGACGTGATGGCCGCGATCACCAACCAGGTGCACTACCCCAATGCCGTGCCGGCCAGCCGCGACAGGATCGCGCCGGAAGTGCGGGACGACCCGGACGTGTATCCCGACACGGCGTCCCCGCGCTTCTTCACCGTCCGCGCGACGCCGCAATCGGCGGACCGGCAGCGCACGCGGATGTGGGCGCGGTTCAAGGCCGGGCGCTGACCGGTTGGCGGATCTGGAGATTGCGGGCCTCACCGTCCGCTACGGCCCGGCCATCGCATTGGACCGGCTGGATTTGGCCATCGACAGCGGCGAGATGTTCGTGCTGCTCGGCGGCTCCGGCTCAGGCAAGACAACGTTGCTGCGGGCGCTGGGCGGCTTCATCCAGCCGGCGGCTGGGCGCATCATGCTGGCGGGCCAGGACATCACTGCGCTTCCGCCGCACCGCCGCCCGGTGAACACCACCTTCCAGTCCTACGCGCTGTTCCCGCACATGAACGTGGCGGACAACGTGGGCTTCGGCCTGCGCCGCCAGGGGGTGCCGCGGGCGGAGATCGCGCGCCGGGTATCGTCCTTGCTCGACCTGGTACGGCGCGGCGAGTTCGCCGGGCGCCGGCCGGACGCGCTGTCGGGCGGGCAGCGGCAGCGGGTGGCGCTGGCCAGGGCGTTGGCGCCGCGTCCGCGGCTGCTGCTGCTGGACGAGCCGCTTTCGGCGCTGGACCGCTCGCTCCGCGAGCAGACCCGGCAGGAGCTGCTGCGCGTGCAGCGGGAAACCGGGACCACCTTCGTGCTGGTCACGCACGACCAGGACGAGGCGCTGGCGGTGGCAAGCCGGATCGGCCTGCTGCACGACGGGCGCTTGGCGCAGGTCGGTACGCCGGCCGAAATCTATGAACGCCCGGCCAGCCGCTTCGTCGCGGCGTTCATGGGCGCGGCCAACATCCTGCCCGGCACGGTGCGGACCGCGGCGCCGGACGCGGTTCTCGACCTGCATGGCATCGGCCCGGCACAGGCCACGGGTCCCGCGCCGATTGCGGCCGGCGGTGCGCTGCATGTGGCCTTGCGGCCGGAGCGGCTTCGCATCGTGCCGGGCGAAGCGCACGGCATGAACACGGCGCCGGGCACGGTGACGGACAGCGCCTATCGCGGCGGCACCATGGACCACCAGGTGCGGCTGCAAGGCGGCGCGACTCTGCTTGTGTCGCAGCCGTTGGCGGACGGGGTAGGCGCCGGGCTGCTCGCGCCGGGGAGCGCCGTCGCGGTGTCCTGGCCGCCTGAAGCGTGCGTGCTGCTGCCTGAATGAACCGCCCCGCATGAACCGCTCTGCCGTGCTGGCGCCGGTCTGGCTCTGGCTGCTGCTGTTCGTGGCGCTGCCGGTGGTGATCGTGGCGGCGCTGTCCTTCTCATCCTCCATCCCCGGCGTGCCGCCCTACACCCCGCTGCTGCAATCGCCGGACCCGGCCAACTACGCGGCGCTGACCGAGGACGCCTTTTACCTGGACGCCGCACTGAAGAGCCTGGCGGTGGCCGGGGTGTCGTCCGTGCTGTGCCTGCTGATCGGCTATCCCATGGCGCTGGCCATCGCGCGCGCGCCGGAGCGGTGGCGCTCCTTGCTGCTGCTGGGCGTCATGCTGCCGTTCTGGACCGGGTTCCTGCTCCGCATCACCGCCTGGATCGGGCTGCTGCGCGACGAGGGCTGGATCAACGCCGGGCTGCAAGCCGTTGGCCTTCCGGCATTGCGGCTGCTCTACACCGACTTCGCGATGTATGTCGGCGTGACCTACGCCTACCTGCCGTTCATGATCTTGCCGCTCTACGCCCGCCTGTCCCGCCGCGACCCGGCGTTGGAGGAGGCCGCCGCCGACCTCGGCGCGGGTCCCTGGACCGCCTTCCGCACCGTCACCCTGCCGCTGTCCGTGCCCGGCATCGTCGCCGGCCTCGCCCTCGTGTTCATCCCGGCGATGGGCGAGTACGTGATCCCGGAACTGCTGGGCGGCCCCGGCGCGCAAACCATCGGCCGCGCGCTGTGGAACGAGTTCTTCTCCAACCGCGACTGGCCCATGGCGGCGACGGTGGCGAACGCGCTGCTGCTGGCGCTGCTGCTGCCCATGGTGGCGCTGCGGGCGCGGCAATGAGGCCCAGGTGACAAGGCGGGGACTATGAAGCGGGGCTGGCTGCTCAATCTCTGCCTGCTACTCGGCTACGCCTTCCTGTACGTGCCGGTGCTGCTGCTGGTGGCAACGAGCTTCAACCCGAACCGGCTGACCACCGTGCTGTCGGGCTTCTCGCTGCGCTGGTATGCCGCGCTGTGGGCGGACGACAAGCTGATCGAGGCGGCGTTGCTGTCGCTCCGCATCGCGGCCTTGTCGGCGACCGGGGCCACGGTGCTCGGTACGCTGGCCGGCTATGCGCTGGCGCGGTTCGGGCGGTTCCGGGGCCGGGGCGCCTTCGCCGCCCTGTTGTCGGCGCGGCTGGTGCTGCCGGACGTGCTGGTCGGGCTGTCGCTGCTGCTGCTGTTCGTGCAGATGGAGCAGGCAGTCGGCTGGCCCGCCGGGCGCGGCGCGCTGACCATCATGCTGGCCCACGTCTCGGTCAGCCTGTCCTATGTCGCCGTGGTGATCGAGGCGCGGCTTGCCGATGCCGGGTCGGAGCTGGAGGACGCGGCGATGGACCTCGGCGCGTCCCCTTGGGCGGCGTTCGCCCTGGTGACGCTGCCGCTGCTCGGCCCGGCGCTGCTGTCCGGCTGGCTGCTGGCGTTCACCTTGTCGCTCGACGACCTGGTGGTGGCGACGTTTGTTTCGGGGCCGGGCGCCAGCACGCTGCCGATGGTGGTGTTCTCCGCGCTGCGCCTGGGCGTCACGCCGGAGCTGAACGCGCTGGCGACGGTGATCCTCGCCGTGGTGTCGGTGGCGCTGGGCGGCGCGTGGCTTTTGCAACAAAAAGCCGGGCGCGCAGTTGTGCCGGGGCGGGCAGGGGCATAAGGTCCGGCGGTCGCAGAAACTGGTAGAGTTCCATGTCCCTCATCGCCGAACGTCTGGACCGGATCAGCCCGAGCCAAACCATCGCCATCACCACCAAGGCGCGGGCGCTCAAGGCCGAAGGGCGCAACGTCATCAGCCTGTCGGCCGGGGAGCCGGACTTCGATACCCCGCAGAACGTAAAGGACGCGGCGATCCGTGCCATCCAGGGGGGCGACACCAAGTACACCGACGTGGCCGGGACCCGCGCGCTGCGCCAGGCGGTCGCCGGCAAGTTCAAGCGCGACAGCGGCCTCGATTACAGCGCGGACGAGATCATCATCTCAACCGGCGGCAAGCAGGTGATCTTCAACGCCATGGTCGCTACCATGAACCCGGGTGACGAGGCGGTGATCCCGACGCCGTGCTGGGTCAGCTACCCCGACATCGTGTCGCTCGCAGACGGCACGCCGGTGTTCGTGCCCTGCGGTCAGAACAACGGCTTCAAGCTGCGCGCGGAGGACCTGGAAGCGGCGATCACGCCCCGGACCAAGTGGTTCATGCTGAACAGCCCGTGCAACCCAACGGGCGCCGCCTACTCAGGGGAAGAACTGCGCCCGATCTGCGACGTGCTGCTGCGGCACCCGGACGTGTGGGTGTTCACCGACGACATCTACGAGAAGCTGGTCTATGACGGCTTCAAGGCCGCGACGGTGGTGCAGGTCGAGCCGCGGCTGCGCGACCGCACGGTGACGATGAACGGGTGTAGCAAGGCCTATGCCATGACCGGCTGGCGCATCGGCTTCGCGGGCGCCCCCGTGCGGCTGGTGAAAGCGATGGACAAGCTGCAATCGCAGAGCACGTCCAACACCAGCAGCGTCAGCCAGGCCGCGGCCGTGGAGGCGCTGACGGGGCCGCAAGGCTTCATCGATGAGATGGTCGCCACCTACAAGACACGGCGCGACCTGGTGGTGTCCATGCTGAACCAGGCGCTGGGCGTGAACTGCCACTCGCCGGAGGGCGCGTTCTACGTGTTCCCCAGCGTGCACGGCTGCATCGGCAAGACCAGCCGCGGCGGCGCCGTCATCAAGGATGACGAGAGCTTCGTCACCGCGCTGCTGCAAGAAGAGGGTGTCGCGGCGGTGCACGGGGCGGCGTTCATGTACCCCGGCCATTTCCGCATCAGCTACGCGACCGACACGGACAGCCTGACGCGCGCCTGCGAGCGCATCCAGCACTTCTGCGAGGGGCTGCGCTGACCCATGCCGGAGCTTGCGCAGCGGCTGCGCCGGGCGCCGGTCGCGGCCACCGTCGCCATGACGGCCAGGGCGCGGGCGATGCGGGCGGAGGGCATCGAGGTCATCGCGCTCACCATCGGCGAGCCTGACTTCGACAGCCCGCCGCACGCCATCGAAGCCGCGCGGGAGGCGGGCCTGCGCGGCGACACCAAGTACCCTCCGCAGGACGGCCAGCCCGCGCTGAAGCAGGCGATCCAGCGCAAGTTCCAGCGCGACTCCGGGCTGGAGTTCGCGCTTGACGAGATCATGGTCAGCAACGGTGGCAAGCAGGTCATCTTCAACGCCCTGATGGCGACGGTGGACGACGGCGACGAGGTGGTGATTCCGGCGCCGTACTGGGGCGCCTACCCCTTGATGACGCGCGTGGTCGGCGGCGAGCCGGTGGCGGTGAGCTGCCCGCAGAACAACGGCTTCAAGCCGCGCCCGGACGATCTGGACGCGGCGATCACCCCGCGCACCAAGTGGCTGCTGCTGAACTTCCCGAACAACCCGACCGGCGCTGCCGCCACGCGGGACGAACTCGCGGCGCTGGCCGAGGTCGTGCTGCGCCACCCGCACGTTTGGATACTCTCCGACGACATGTACGAGCACCTGGTATACGACGGCTTCGAGCACAGCACGATGGCCGCCGTCGAGCCGCGGCTGCGCGACCGGGTGCTGACGGTGAGCGGCGTGTCCAAGACCTACGCGATGACCGGCTGGCGCCTCGGCTTCGGCGCCGGGCCGCGCGGCCTGATCCGGGCGATGACGAGCATCCAGGGCCACGTCGCCGCCGGGGTGTCCACCGTGGGGCAAGCCGCCGCCGCCGCTGCGCTGGACGGGCCGCAGAACGCGGTGCCGCGCATGACCGCCGCCTACCGCCGCCGCCGCGACCTGGTGCTGGATGCCTTGGCGGAGGCGCCCGGCATCGCCTGCCATCGGCCGGAGGGCGCGTTCTACGTGTATCCCAACGTGGCGGGCTGCCTCGGCAAGACGACGGCCGCGGGCGCGCGGCTCGGCACGGACGCGGCTTTCGCCCTGGC
>CALMAB010000747.1 GCA_937858325.1 uncultured Acetobacteraceae bacterium | reverse complement strand
ACGTGAAGGTGAACCAGATGGAGCTGGTCATGCCGCCCGCCATCGAGATCAGCCAGGCCGCGTCCACCGCGCTGTACGGCGCCAAGGCGATCCTGAGCGGCCGCATCGGCGAGGTGGTGGAACTCGCCGGGACCAACCTCGTCCGCTGACCCGGGCCGGATGCGCCAGTCCTTTGTCCCGCGGTGGAGGTTCACCGACAGCTGCGGCCAGCCGGCGCCGCGCGGGTTGCTGTCATGCGGCTGCTCGCACCACGACGTGTTCGGCTGCGACCGGGCGACCCGGCGCAAGTCCATGGCGACGTCGATGGCCGTCGCCCACTCCGCGGCGGGTCGGCCTGCTCCAACCGACGCTGCCGCTTGGCCCGCAGCCCGCAGCGACGCCACGCTCTCCAGGTGCGCCTCGCGCCGCGCCCGATGCGCCTCGGTCCACGATCTTCAGCCCACCCCCCACCCCGCCAAGCAGACGCCGATGAGCACCAGGAGGTCAAAGGGGCCGGGCGCAAAGACGCACTCAAGCAGGCACCTGGGAGAAACGATGTGAACATGAAGAGACGAGCCTTCACGGCGAGCATCGGTCTCGTGGCCGGTCCTTTGCTGTATCCACGGGCGGGCAAGGCAGCCGGACCGCCCCAGGGCACGGCGAATGATGCCCAGGACGCTCCGGCCCAGGATGGAAAGCAGAACGTCGCACCCCTCGCGGATTTCCCGCCGAACGCCGTCGACATGCACGCGCACATCTTCACCCAGGCGCTGAAGTTCAGCGTCGGCGGAGCGGGCTACATTCCCGATTACGACGCCCCCATCGAAACGTACCTCCGCAAGATACGCACGCACCACATGACCCACGGAGTGCTGGCGCAACCCAGCTTCCTTGGAAAGGACAACTCGTACCTGCTCTCCGCGGTTCAGGCGAGCGCCGACAAGCTGCGTTGCGTCGTGGTCGTCGATCCCGACGTCTCCGTTGCCGACCTGCGCGGGATGAAGGCCAAGGGGGCCTGCGGCGTGCGGCTCATCTTCCAGGACGGACCAATGCCGGACATGGGCGATCCCGTCTGGAAACAGTTCCTCCGGAACATGCGGGATCTCGACCTCATCATCGAGATGTGGCTGCCGGCGGATCGCATCGCAGCCATCGCAGGACCGATGGCGCAAAGCGGGTGCCGCGTTCTGATCGAGCACTTCGGTCAAGCTGATCCACGCCAGGGCGTCTCCGATCCGGGCTTCCAATCGTTGCTCAGGCTTGCGGATTCGGGGAAGGTTTGGGTCGGCACGTCCGCCTACTACCGCAGCGGGCCTAGCGAGAAGGCAAAATCACTCTCAATGCAATATTACACGGAGTTCAAAAAGACCTTCGGATTGGATCACATCGTTTGGGGAAGTGACTGGCCTTCCACGGCGTTTGAAAGCGTTGCAAACTACGATGACTCATTTTCGTTCATGCTGCAGATGTTTCCCACGCTGCAAGAGCGTCAAGCCATCCTGTGGGAGACGCCCCGCAAGCTGTTCAACTTCGCCTAGGACTCGGACAAATGCCTTTGTGCCGCATCGGCTTCTTGCCTAACCGAACAACTGACCAGATCACTGCAGCCACGGCGCTTGGTTGCCGTATCCGGCGCCCAGGGCAGACCCATGCTGCGCATCATTGGGCATCGTTGTGGGAGCCGGCGTGATGGCATGTGACGGGAACAAGCCGGACGAGGAACTCGTGCGCCCCGACCTGACCCGCCGGCAACTTGCGGAGTCCGGCGGGATCGCGGGCCTCCTGACGGTGCTGGGCCTGGCCCGTCCCGCCTTCGGCCAAGGGTCCGCCGCCATGCTCGGCCCGAAGGGCATGACGCCCGCGGACCCGGCGGCGCGCGCCTTCTTCACGGACGAGGAGGCGGCGTTCATCCGCGCTGCCACCGCCCGACTGATCCCCTCGGACGGCGACGGCCCCGGCGCCATCGAGGCGGACGTGCCCAACTTCATCGACAAGCAGCTCGGCGGCCCGTTCGGGAGCGGCCAGCGCCTGTTCATGGGCGGGCCGCACGACCCCGGCGCCGCGCCGGAGCTGGGCTACCAGCTCGCCTACGCGCCGGCCGAGATGTTCCGCCGCGCGCTGGGCGCCATCAAGGCGCGCACCGGCGACGCGCCGTTCGCCGCCATGGCCGAGGCGGACCAGGACACGTTCCTGCACGAGCAGTTGGAGAGCGGCGGGCTGGGCGACCTCGACGGGGTGCCGGCCAAGGTGTTCTTCGAGCAGCTGCACCTGCTGACGATCCAGGGCTACTTCGCCGATCCGGTGTACGGCGGCAACAAGGACATGCTGGCCTGGAAGGCCATCGGCTTCCCCGGCGCCTACGCCGCGTTCCGCGACACCATCGGGCTGTACAACCAACCGTTCACGCTGGGTCCGGTCAGCATGGCCGACCACGACGCGCTGCCCGATCACGACATGAAGGCCATGGAGGCGCAGCAGTGACCCCCATCACCGCGAGCGAGAAGCTCAAGGAGGTCGATGCCGTCACGGTCGGCGTCGGCTGGACCGGCTCCATCATGGCCGAAGGGCTGACGGCGGCCGGGCTGCGCGTGGTCGGCCTGGAGCGCGGGCGTGCCCGCTACACCGTGCCCGACTTCCAGGCGCCCGCCATCCACGACGAGCTGCGCTACGTGTCCCGCACGGCGATGACGCAGGACAGCACGCGCGAGCCGATCACCCTGCGCCACAAGCCGGACGAGACGGCCCTGCCGATCCGCCGCTGGGCCGCCTTCCTGCCCGGCACCGGCCTGGGCGGCGCGGGCGTCCATTGGAACGGCCAGACCTGGCGGTTCAACGAGGTGGAGTTCCAGCTCCGCTCGGCCATGGAGCAACGCTGCGGCAGGAATTTCATCGACCCGGCGCTCAGCATCGCCGACTGGGGCGTGACGGCGGCGGAGCTGGAGCCGTACTACACCCGGTTCGAGCAGCTTTGCGGCACGTCGGGGACGGCCGGGAACATCCGGGGCAAGATCATGCCCGGCGGCAACCCGTTCGAGGCGCCGCGCTCCGGCCCCTATCCCACGCCGGCGCTCAAGCAGGGCTACCAGGAGGTGCTGTTCCAGCGCGCCGCCGAGGGCCTGGGCTACCACCCGTTCCCGCGCCCGGCCGCCAACCTGTCGCAGCCCTACGTGAACCCGCTGGGCCTGCGCCTGAACGCCTGCATGTACTGCGGCTTCTGCGAGCAGTTCGCCTGCGAGCACTTCGCCAAGGCCAGCCCGCAGACCACCATCCTGCCCGTGCTGCAGAAGCGCCCGAACTACGAGCTGCGGACCCATTGCCAGGTGCTGCGCATCAACCTCGACAGCACGGGGAAGAAGGCGACGGGGGTGATGTATGCCGACGCCTCGGGCCGCGTGTTCGAGCAGCCGGCTTCCCTGGTGATCCTGTCGGCGTTCTCGCTCAACAACGTCCGGATGCTGCTGCTGTCCGGCATCGGCACGCCCTACGACCCCCGGACGCGCACGGGCGCGGTGGGGCGCAACTACGCCTACCAGACGCTGTCGAGCGGATACGTGTTCTGGGACAAGGACGTGACCACCAACGCCTTCATGGCGGCAGGCTCCAGCGGGACCGTGATCTCGGATTTCAGCGTGGGCGCCAACGACGTGGGGCCGCTTGGCTTCATCGGCGGGTCCTACATGCTGGGCGGCGCCAGCCACGCCCGGCCCATCGAGTTCCACCCGGTGCCGCCGGGCACGCCGAAATGGGGGCGGGCGTGGAAGGAGGCGATGATCCGCGCCTACAACCACACCGGGGCGCTGTCCGTCAGCGGATCGTCCATGGCGGCATGGGACAACTGCCTCGACCTCGACCCGACCTACACGGACGCCTGGGGACAGCCGGTGCTGCGCATGACGTTCGACATCCCGGACAACGACATGAGGATGAGCCGCTACAACACGGACAAGGCGATGGAGATCGGCCGCGCGATGGGCGGCAAGGCCGTGGTGGCGGAGCCGGTCAAGAAGCCGTTCGACGTGACCAAGTACCAGACCACGCACAACGTGGGCGGCGCCATCATGGGGTCCGACCCGACGGCCAGCGTGGTCAACAAGTTCATGCAGTGCTGGGACGTGTCCAACGTGTTCGTGCCCGGCGCGTCGGCGTTCCCGCAGAACTCCGCCTACAACCCGACCGGGACGGTGTCGGCGCTGACGCTCATGGCGCTGGACCGGATCAGGACGGAGTACCTGAAGTCGCCGGGTCCGCTGGTGCGGGCTTGAGGGGGCCGCTCGCCAC